>DATDEG010000315.1:0-3831 GCA_036523465.1 bacterium | reverse complement strand
CCCACCGTTGCCCCAAGGCGGAGCCGGATCTCTTCCGCCACGGGAGCGCGCGTCACGGCCGACGTTCCGAGATTCCCCCGCAGCAATTGGTTGAGAAAGATCCCGTACTGAACGTGGAGCGGACGGGTCAGTCCCAGCTCGACGCGAATCCGCCGGACTTCTTCATCCGACGCCGTCAACCCGGCGATGACTCGGGCGGGATCGCCGGGGATGAGCCGGATGAGAAGGAAGATGATGATCGTCACTCCAATGAGGGTCGGAATCGTCAGCGCCACGCGGCGGAGGAGGTAGAGGCTCAGGGAGGACATCAGTCCGAGATGGCTGGAACAGATATACACGGGGGCCGTCGCCGTCCGGCGGCGGCCCCCGCACTGCCCGTGTCCTGCGCTACGGTTTCCACGAGACGTTGCTCGTGTCCCACTTCTCGTTGGGGAGCACGCGCACGCCTTCGAGGTTCTTCACGGTGACGACGTACCACTTCTGCGTCCACAGGAACACCCAGGGCGCATCGTTCCAGATGAGCTGCTGCGCTTCCTTATAGAAGGCCTTCCGCTTCGCGTCGTCGATCGTGCCGCGAGCGTCGTTGAGCAGTTGATCGACCTTAGGGTTCTTGTAGTAGGCCGGCCCCAAGCCGGTCGGGGGGTGCGCCGCCGCAGAGTTGAACTGGCCGTAGAGCGCGCCGTCGCAGTCCAACACCGGCCAGGCCCATCCCAGGACGATCATCTGCACCCGCGTCCGGTCAGGAGGCGTCACGATCATCCCGACGTACGACGGCCAGTCCATCGTGCTGAGGTTGGCGCGGATGCCGACGTTGGACAACTGCGCCGCGACCGCCTGCGCGAACTGGAAGTCCTGGATGTAGCGGCCGGTCGGCGCAAAGAAGTTCACTTCGAAGCCGTCCTTGTACCCGGCCTCCGCCAGCAGCTGTTTCGCCTTGACCGGGTTGTACGGCCAGCCACCCTCCTCCACTGGTGTTCCCCCGAACATCATCGGCGGGCACGGTGAGACGGAGACGGTTCCCAGGTCGAAGAGTACGCTGGCGAGGATGGCCTTCTTGTTGATCGCGTAGTTCATCGCCTGGCGGACCCGGGCGTCCTTAAATGGACCCCACTGATTGTTCAGCACGAGGAAGATCGTCCGGTCCGTCGCCGCCTCGACGACGCTTAGGCGGGCATTCTTCCGCAGTCCTTTGACATCCGGGGCGGGCGGGAGCATCGCCATGTGGACGTCGCCGGCAAGAAGCTGCGCCAGCCGCGTCCCCGCGTCGGGCACAACCCGGAACAGCACCTCATCGAACAGCGGCTTCTTGCCCCAGTACGCGGGATTTCGTTCGACGAGGATGCTCTCGCCGCGCCGCCACTCTTTGAAGACGTACGGTCCGGTCCCTGCGCCCATGGGCGCGACGGAGAAGCGATCGCCCGCCCGCTGCACCGCTGCGGGTGAGAGGATCGCCGCGGTGGTGGTCCCGAGCCCGCTCAGGACGAAGGGACTCGGCTGGCTCAGCTCGAGCCGGAGGCTGAGGTCGCCGGAGGTCTCGATCGCCTTGATGGGCGTAAAGAGGTACCGGTTGGGGTTCCGGACCTTCGGATCGAGCAGCCGCTCGATCGTGGCCTTGACGGCCGCGGCATTCATCGGCGTCCCATCGTGGAAGCGCACGCCGGGACGCAGCTGGAAGGTGATGCTCAGACCGTCACGGGCGACTTGCCAGCGGGTCGCCAGCTTCGGCCGGATCTCCCCCGGGACGGACTCGACGTCGACGAGCGTCTCGTAGAAGTAGTCCACCATGTTGTTGACCGTCGTCGTGGTCCCCCCGGCAGGGTCGAGCGTGTCGGCGTCGATGCCGACGGCGATGCGCAACTGCTTGGGGACTCCCTGGGCGCCGGCCGGGGTGCCCTGGACGGCGAACATCGCGGCCACGAGGGTCAGTCCGACCGCTATGCGCGCGAGAGTTCTGATCACGTCGCACCCTCCTTTCTCAAAGCGGATCATGGAAGTGCGAATTGCCTGGAGAGTTACGGCGCGGCGCGCTGGTTCCCTCCATCGCGGACGGCGCTCTGCGGTAGGATGACGTTGCACCCGCGGGGAAGTACCACGCACATCATGCCCGGCGCCCCCGTACTGGAATGGGTCGGCCGCATCGTACTGGGGCTCCTGGACGATACCGGGCGCCTCGTCCGGCTCTTGGCGTCCACGTTCCGCTGGCTCTTCCGTGGGCGCCTGGAAGCCCGTCAGACCATCCGGCAGATGGAGCAGATCGGCGTGTCCAGCCTGCCGATCGTGCTCGTCACCGGGGTCTTCGCCGGCGCCGTCCTTGCCTTTCAGACGGCCAAACAACTGCTGGCTTTCGGCGTCCCGGGACTCGTGGGCGGGCTCGTCGCGCTCTCCCTCGCGCGGGAGGCGGCACCGGTGTTTACCGCGGTGACGACCGCCGGACGCAGCGGATCGGGGATCGCCGCCGAGATCGGGACGATGGCGGTCACCGAGCAGCTCGACGCCCTCCGCGTCATGGCAACGAACCCGGTGCGCTTCCTCGTCGTCCCCCGCGTGATCGCCGGCGTGCTCATGCTGCCGCTGCTGACGCTCTTTGCGAACGTCGCCGGGCTGGTCGGCGGCGGGCTTGTCGCCGCGATGACCGGCGTGGAGTCGGTGACCTACATCGGCTCGATCCAGCGGTTTCTCACCCCGGGAGACCTCACCCGCGGGATGCTCAAAGCTGCGGTGTTCGGCCTCATCATCACGCTGGTCGGATCAGGCCGGGGGCTGGACACCAGTGGCGGAGCGGCGGGCGTGGGGCGTGCCACGACGGCCGCGGTCGTCACGGCGATCGTGCTCATCCTGATCATGAACCTCTTTCTCGATGTCCTCATATTCTGAGTGATGGCTGATCCTCTGATCCGGGTCTCGGACCTCCGCAAGCGTCTGGACGGAGCGGACGTGCTCAGCGGCGTATCATTCGAGGTGATGCCCGGCGAGATCTTCATCATCATGGGTCCGAGCGGCACGGGGAAGAGCGTCTTACTCAAGAACCTCATCGGGCTATTGCGACCCGACGGCGGCGAGATCTACATCTGGAACGAGCCGGTGCACCGGATGCGCGAGGATGAATTCGACCGCCTCCGGCTGCGCATGGGTGTCGTCTTCCAATCGACGGCGCTGTTTGATTCCATCACAGTCGGAGAGAACATCGCGTTCCCCATGCGGCGACACCGGCAGATGAGCCGGAAGATGATCCGTACCGCCGTCATGGATCTCCTCGCCCTGGTCGGCCTCGAGCAGGCTATCGACCGCATGCCGGCGATGCTCAGCGGGGGAATGCGCAAGCGTGTGGCGATCGCGCGCGCCCTCGCCTTGGATCCCGACCTCATCTTCTACGATGAGCCGACCGCGGGGCTCGATCCGCCGACGTCGCGCGAGGTCGATGGGCTCATCGCCGGCCTCGGCCGCGAGCTCGGGGTGACCTCCATCGTCGTCACTCACGATCTCGCCACCGCGTTCGGGATTGCCGACCGGTTGGCCGTGCTGGCGCACGGGCGAGTCCTGGCGATCGGGGCGCCGGCGCAGATCCGTGCCGACCGCCGGCCCGAGGTACAGCGGTTCATCAATCCAGGTGGGGTGGAGGAGAGACCATGAGTCCAGAAGCACGGGTCGGGGCGATTACGCTCCTCGCGGTGCTCATCGCGCTCGGTTTTGCGCTCGTCCTCCCCGGCGTCGGCCTGCGACGGTCCGAGGGCTACACCGTCGCGATGACGGTAGGGGATGCCTCCGGGATCGCGCAAGGGGCGTCGGTCCGGATGTCCGGCGTCGCCGTGGGGCGGGTGGTGACCGTCGGGC
>DATDEG010000314.1:0-4181 GCA_036523465.1 bacterium | reverse complement strand
CCCTGCCAGAACGTCGGCATGGCAAGTCCGACGAACGAGAGCAGCGTGGCCCCGTAGTCGGTCACCGAGTACTGGTGGAGGGCGGAATAGATTCCGACGGTGATCCCGAGCACGACCGCGATGAGGAAGGCCGCGCTGAGGAGCTGCAGGGTGTTGCCGAGGCGCTGCCTGATCAGCTTCGTGACAGGCTGCGCGTACGTCCGGGAGAATCCCAGATTGCCGTTGATCACGGTGCGCACCCATTTGACGTAACGCACGTAGACCGGGTCATCCAGCCCATAGTAGGCGCGCAGGCGGACGATATCCTCCGGCTCGAGATCCGGGTTGACCGATGCCTCGATCTCCACGGGGTCTCCCGGCGTAAGGACGAGAAGTGTGAAGAGGAGCACGGAGAGGCCGGCCAGCACCACCAGGCTCTGGACGACTCGACGTGCCAGGAACCGGTACATCGGACGCCGTCCCCTCCCCCCTCCACCCTTGTCCGATCACGCCCCACGGGGCCCGGACCCCACCCCCGTCCAATCTCGACGCGCTCAGAGCTTCAGCCGCGGATCGAGCGCGTCACGCAGCCCGTCGCCGAAGAAGTTGAAGCACAGCACGGTCAAGAAGATCATCATCCCCGGCCAGAACGCCAGCCAGGGCGAGGTCCAGAGATAGCTCTGCGCATTCTGGAGCATGTTGCCCCACGACGGCGTCGGCGGCTGGATACCGACGCCGAAGTACGAGAGCGCCGCCTCGGTGAGGATGG
This sequence comes from bacterium, assembly GCA_036523465.1. Taxonomy (GTDB): domain Bacteria; phylum Sysuimicrobiota; class Sysuimicrobiia; order Sysuimicrobiales; family Kaftiobacteriaceae; genus Kaftiobacterium. Next base: position 3,433 of record DATDEG010000314.1, on the reverse strand, counting down.
CCCCGCCGACGTCGAGCGTGGCCGCGACGATGATCGGCGCCATCGCGTTGGGCAGGAGGTGGCGGAAGATGATCCGCGTCTCATTCGCCCCCATGGCGCGCGCCGCGTCGGTGTAGTCGAGCGACTTCAACTTGAGGATCTCGCCCCGGACCAGTCGTGAGGTGACCGTCCATCCGAACAGCCCGATGATCACGACGATCGGCAGCACGCCTCCTCCGAAGTAGCGGCCGAGGAGGAGGAGCACGCCGAACACCGGCAAGGTGAGCACGATGTCGGTGAGCCGCATGAGGAGATTGTCCACGATCTTGCCGTAGAACCCGGCGACGACGCCCACCAGCGTTCCCAGGGCAACGGCGGAAAACGCCGCGGAGAATCCGACCAGCAGCGACACCCGGCCGGCGAAGAGGAGCCGGGTGAGCACGTCGTGGCCCAGGTCGTCCGTGCCGAAGACGTGCAGCCCGCGAAACGGCGGGGCAAAGCGGTTCATCAGGTCGATTTCCTCGAACCGGTACGGCGCGATCCATGGGGCGAAGACGGCGGCGAGGATGAGCACGAAGATGATGACGAGCCCGCCCATGGCCAGATGGTGCTTGCGCAGCCGGCGCCAGGCGATCTGCCAGTAGCCTTCCCCTGCCTGCGAGACTTGGGCGGCCGCCGCCGGGGCGATCGTGATCGCGTTGCGCGCCATCCGTGACCCCCTAAGATCCGGACTCAGTCATACCTGATCCGCGGATCGAGCAGGGCGTACCCGATATCCGCCACCAGGTTGAAGACCAGCACGAGCACGGCGAGGAACATCAGCACCGCCTGCGCGGACACGTAGTCGCCCCCGATCACGGAGTCGACGAGGAGCCGGCCCACCCCCGGCCAGGCGAAGACCGTCTCCGTGATCGGCGCCCCGGCGAACAGTCCGGAGATCGAGAGCGCGACGATCGTGACGAGCGGGATGAGGGCGTTGCGCAGGGCGTGCCGGTTGATCACGGTCCGCTCGGCCAGCCCTTTGCTCCGCGCCGTGCGGACGTAATCCTGCCGGATCACCTCGAGCATGCTGCTCCGCGTGTACCGCGTATACGTCGCCATGCTGAGCAGGGCGAGGACGATGCTCGGCAGGAGCATGTAGCGCAGCCGATCGACGTAGAACGGCACCCCTCCGGCCACGCCGGGCGTGCTGATCCCGCCCGGCGGGAGGACCAGCCAGGCCATCGCCGGGACGGCCGTCCAGGGATGCCATACCGCAAACATGTAGATCATCATGATGCCGAACCAGAACACGGGGATGCTCACCCCGAAGAACGTGAACGTCGTGGCCAGGTAGTCGAGGAATGAGTACTGATGCAGCGCCGAGTAGACACCCACCGGCATCGCGATGAGCAGCGCGAGGAAGAAGGCGGTCACCGTGAGCCACAGGCTGTTGCCGATGCGATCGCGCATGATCTCCGTGACCGGCTCCTTGTACGTCCGGGAGAAGCCGAGATCTCCCTGCACGGTCCGGCCGAGCCACTTCACGTAGCGGATGTGGATCGGCTGGTCCAGACCGTAGATATGCTTCAGCCGCGCGACGTCCTGAGGTTTGACGCGCGGGTCCGAAGCGATGAGCAGGTCGACGGGATCGCCCGGGGCCAGGGTGAGCAGCGAGAACATGAGGACACTGATCCCCAGCGCGATCGGGATCATCTGTAGCAGCCGGCGGAAGATGTAGCGCTGCACGGACGACGCCTACCTCCGTTACCTTGACCAAATTGGTAAAGATCACCGCCGGGCCGGGTACGGGGCGCTCAGGCCCCGTCCCGGCATCCGGCATCGTGCTACTGCCAGGTCCACCTGTGGATGTTCCAGGTCTCGTACGCCCCACTGAGCTGGACCGCCGTGAAGTTCGCCAGACCGGGCTTCGCCGCGGCCACCGACGCCCGCACGTACAGCGGGAGCGCCGGGATGTCGCGCGAGAACATCTGCGCGGTCTGGTTGAGCAGCTGGTTCCGCTTGGCCTCGTCGACCTCGCGGCTGGAGGCCTTGCAGGCCTTGTCGATGTCGGCGTTCTTATAGCCCGGGTAGTTCTGCCCGGCCCAACCGTTGCTCTCGTTGGGGATGGCGTCCGACGTGTAGAGCTGGTCACAGTCGGAGATCGGCGACAGGACCCAGGCGTACATCGCCATCGCGGGGAACTTGCGGCGGTTCGTGATCTCGCCGAAGTACACGCGGGCGGGGTAGTTCTGGATCGTGATCGCGATGCCGATCTCACGGAGCTGCTGCTGGATGATTTGCTCAACCTGCTCGCGGACGCGGTTTCCGGCCGTCGTGTTGAGCTCCAGGGCCAGACGCTGACCCTGCGCGTTGCGCATGACGCCGTCAGGTCCGGGCGTAAAACCCGCCTCCTGCAGCAGCGCCCGTGCCCGCGCCTGATCGAACGCGTACTTCGTGATCCCCTGGTCGTTCTTCGGATAGCCGGGGTGCAGCGGCGGCAGATAGGTGTGCGAGACCGGCTGCTTCCCCTGGAAGAGCTGCTGGACCATCTGCTCCCGGTTGATGCCGTGGGCGATGGCCTGCCGGACGCGGACGTCCTTCAGCAGCGGGTTGTCCAGGTTGAAGTCGATATGCTCCCAGATCAGCCCGGGCTCGAAGAAGACCTTGAAGCGGCCGGCGCCCTGCTGGCTCAGCTGCACCGCCTGGTCGAAGGTGATGCCGATCGTGCCGATGGCGTCGATCGCTCCCGACAGCATGTTCGCGACCAGGGAGTTGGTGTCGGGGATGAACCGCCAGGTGATCCGCTTGATCTTCGGCGAGCCGAAGATCGGGTGGTTGCCCACCGCCTCGACCGTCATCGACGCGCCCTTCCGCCACTCCACCAGCTTGTAGGCGCCGTCGCCGATGGTGAACTTGGGGTCATTCCCGAAGGGGGACTCGTTCAGCTTGCTCGGGTTGGCCCGGTAGTACTTCTCCAGGATGTGCCGCGGCAGCGCACCGTACTCGGTGATCGCGGTGTTCGCGTAGGCGTACCGCTCCTTCCAGTTCACGGTGATATCGGTGCCGCTGGCGCCCTTCGTGCAGAGGATGTTGGAGATGCGGTTCGTCAGGTCGCGGACGATGACCGGGACCTGCTCGTTCCGGGTGGCATTGTGGACGAAGACGAAGTCCGCGCAGGTCACCGGCTTGCCGTCCGACCAGTTGCGCGGCTTGACCTTCCAGGTGAGGGTCATCTTGTCCCCGTCGAGCTTCCATGTCCCGTCCTTGAGGGTCGGGAGATAGGTCACGCCCTGGGGAAACAGCTTCCAGGTATTGTCGCGCTGGATATCGTTGGTGAACATCGTCGAGATCACGGACACCGACGCCGCCATCTCGGCGAACATCGGGTTGAGGAAGTCAGGCTCCTGTGAGATGCCCAGCACGACCTGATCGCGCCCCGCGGCCGGCTGCGCGGCCACCTGCTGCAGCGGGA
>DATDEG010000313.1:0-12610 GCA_036523465.1 bacterium | reverse complement strand
CTGAGGATCGGGAAGACGATCTTCCAGAAGACCTGCCACTCGGTGCACCCGTCGCACCGGCCGGCCTCTATCAGCTCGGAATCGATCCCCTTCAGGGCGGCGGAGAGGAGGACGAGGCAGAAGCCGACCCAGACCCAGACCGCGACGGCGATGAGGGCGACGTTGTTGATCCATGGGTGGACGAGCCACGCCACAGGCTGGAATCCTGGGACGAGGGTGACGAGGACGGCGTTGAGCAGGCCGATCTGGGACGCGCCTGCCGGCCGGAACTCGTAGACGAGCTTCCACGTGACGCCGGCGGCGACAAACGAGATGGCCATGGGCGCGAACATAACCGACGTGGCCAGGCGCTCGTAGCGCACGCGGTTGGTCAGTACCGCCATGAGCAGCCCGAGCCCGACCGTCAGCGTCGTGAAGACCGTGAGCCAGAGGAGATTGTTGCGGAACGCCGCCAGCATCGTGGGATTCGTGAACGCGAAGCGATAGTTGGCGAGCCCGACGAACCGGACCGAGCCGGCGTCCTTCACGCTGAGCCAGATCGTCTGCGCGGCGGGATAAACGAGGAACAAGCCGAGAAACCCGAGCGCCGGCGCCAGCCAGAGCCAGGGGCGCAGCTTCCCCTGCATCCGCTCCGGGAGCGGGCGCAGGGCCGCCTCGATGAGGTACGCGTATCCCACCTGGGCGGCGGGGACGCCGGCCACGGCGAGCACGGCGAGGATGAGGGTGCGGGGCATGAGGATACGGGCGTTCTTCGTCGCGGTGCGGGAGCGCCTCCTGGTGCGGTGCGGTGCGGGACGGGTTTCCCGATGTGCGCGCGTGCTATACTGGCGTAAAGCTCGCATACATCGCCGAATCTCCGCGCGCGCGGAGAGCGGGGGACCCGAGATCGCCGGGGCGGATCTCGCGGGTGACCGCGAGACGGGAGTGCTCTCGACCCGAGCCCGTCAGCTAACCTCGTAGGTATCGAGAGAGGGTGCGGCACCGGCCAAGGCCCGGAGACCTCTCCGGGCTTTGACGTTTTCGCGTCCATGCTCAATCGGATTCCGGTCAACGGGAGTGACGGATCGGGCATGACGTTTCGAGCCGCAGGACAGGCGATGGTGTCCGCGTGGCGCCGCGCCGACGGGCACGATCTGCTCATGCTGGCATCCTCCCCCGCGTACGCGGCCGTCCTGTCGGTCTTCCCGCTGCTCATCGCCGTGATCGCCCTGCTGAGCCGGATGGTCGATCCGGCCGAGGCGCGCGAGGCGGTCCTGCGCGCCATGGGTCCGTACCTCCCCGAGCAGGCCCTCGCCCTCGTGCGGCAAACGCTGGAGAGCGCGCTGCGGGCCCGGACCACCGCCGGATTCGCCGGCATCATCGGGCTGCTGTGGGGCGCGACGGCGATGACGGGCTCGCTCCGCGGCGCGCTCAACCGGGTCGTCGGTGCCGCTCCGCCGGCATACTGGAGACGCAAGCTCATCGACTTCGCGATGGTCATCGCCGGTGGAGTATTCCTCAGCCTCTCCTTGCTCGTCTCCGCCGTGCACGCCGTCGTGGGGATGCGCGCGGTGCCGCTGGTGTGGCTCTCCCGGTGGGTGGGCGATGACCTAGTGGCGCGGCTGTTCGCAACGGCGGGTCCGGTGGTCTTCTCGACCGCCGCGTTCTACATCGCCTACCGGTTTCTCCTCAATGTCCGCGCCGGCCGGCAGAGCCTGCTCTGGGGCACGCTGGTCGCCATGATCCTGTTCGAGGCGCTGAAGCGGGTGTTCTTCTGGTACCTGCACACCGTGGCCAGGTACCCCCTGGTCTACGGGCCGCTGGCCGGCTTCGTCGTCTTCATGATCTGGGTCTACCTGGTCGCGGTCGTCGTCCTGTTCGGAGCGGAGGTGCTCGCGGTCGTCCACGAGATGGATACGAAGGGACAGACCCGTGCATAAGGCCGCGCGGATCGACGGCCTGCGCCAGCTGCTCGCAGGCCGGCCGCTCGTCATCGTGAGCAACCGCGAGCCGTACGTCCACGAGCGCAGGGATGAGGCCATCGACATCGAGAGGCCGGCCGGCGGGCTCGTCGCCGCGCTCGACCCCGTGATGCAGGCCTGCGGCGGTACGTGGATCGCCTGGGGGAGCGGCACCGCCGACTTCGACGTCGCCGATCCGGATGGCCGTGTGCGCGTGCCTCCGGACAGGCCGTCGTACCTCCTGCGCCGGGTGCGGCTCTCGCCGGCTGAAGTCGAGGGCTATTACTACGGCTACGCGAACCAGGCCCTCTGGCCGCTGTGTCACATGGCCCTCGAACACGCCCGGTTTCGGCGGCGCGCCTGGCAACAGTACGAGGCGGTGAACGGGCGCTTCGCCGAGGCGGTACTGTCAGAGACCGCCGACGACGCGATCGTGTGGGTGCATGATTACCACCTCGCGCGGCTGCCCCGATTCCTGCGGGCGGCGCGCGCCGATCTGTTCACGATGCATTTCTGGCACATCCCCTGGCCGGCGTGGGATATCTTCCGCGCCTGCCCGCAGCGGGGGGAGCTTCTGGACGGCCTGCTGGCGAACGACCTCATGGTCTTCCAGCATCCCCGGCATGTCGAGCACTTCTTCGAGGCCGCGGAGCGCGAGCTCGGGGCGGTCGTGAACCGGGAGGAGGGCCTCGTCGACCACGACGGCCGGCTCACGCGCGTGGAGGCATTTCCGATCAGCGTGGACGTTCGCGCGATCGACGAACTCGCGCGATCCGCGGGTGCCAAGCGGTGGATGCCCCGGCTGCGGCGCCGCCTCGGCCTGCGCGAGGGCCAGGTGCTGGCCCTGGGCGTGGACCGCCTCGACTACACGAAAGGTATCCCGGAGCGCCTCCGCGCGCTGGAGCGGCTCTTCCACGAATTCCCGCGCTGGCGCGGCCGGCTGGTCTTCGCCCAGAAGTCCGCTCCGAGCCGGACGCAGATCCGCGCCTACCGAGAGCTCCAGCGCCGCGTCGAGGGCGAGATCGAGCGCCTCAACAAGGCCTTCGGTACGCCGGACTGGACGCCGATCGTCCACCTGCCCCGGCCGCTGCCCCCTGCGGGGATGGCCGCGCTCTACCGTCTCGCCGATGCCTGCGTGGTGAGCTCACTCCAGGACGGGATGAATCTCGTGGCCAAGGAGTACGTCGCCGCGCAGGTCGACGGGCGGGGGGTCCTCCTCCTCAGCGAACTCACCGGCGCGCACAGCGAGCTGTCCTGGGCGCTGCCCATCAATCCGTACGATGCCTTCGGGACAGCCGCGGCGCTTGCCGAGGCGGTGACGATGCCTCCGCACGAGCGGCAGGAGCGGATGGGCCACCTGCGCGCCTACCTCGCCGAGCACGACATCTATCACTGGATGGAGCAGCACCTGCGCTCAGCGCTCCACGTCCTGGCCACCCGGAACGAGACGCGATGGCTGCGGAACCATCTGGGCGAGATCGCCGAACGGGTGCTGCCGCGGGCACGGCTCGCCCTGATCCTGGACTTCGACGGGACGCTCGCCCCGATCGTCTCCGCGCCCGAGCTGGCGGCGCTGCCCGACCGCGTGCGGGCCGCGCTGCGGCGTCTCGCCCACGTCAACCACATCGTCATCGGAGTCGTCAGTGGGCGCGCCCTCGAGGACATCCGCAGCCGCGTGGGGATCGAGGGGGTGATCTACGCGGGCAACCACGGACTGGAGATCGCCTCACCGCGCTGGCAGTGGTCGCATCCGGACGCGGAGCGGATGCGGCCGAAGGTGCGCGAGGCGGTGCGGCGGCTGCGCGCCCGCATGGAAGCGGTGCCTGGAACGATCGTCGAAGACAAAGGCCTCACCGTCTCGGTTCACTTCCGGCAGACCCCTCACCCGCTGGTGGACACCGTGCGCGTCTCCGTCTATGAGGAGGCGGAGCGGCGGGGGCTCGTCGTGCGGGTGGGAAAGCGGGTGTTCGAGATCCGTCCTCCGGTGCGGTGGGACAAGGGCGCGGCCGTGCGCTGGATCCTCGACCGTGAGTGCGGACCGCAGTGGATGTCGCGCGTGGCGGTGATCTACGCGGGGGACGACCGGACCGATGAGGATGCCTACATCGCGCTGCCCGAGCCGGCCATCACGATCAAGGTCGGCCCGGGGACGCAGCCCACCGCGGCGGCGTTTGCCGTGCGCGATGTCGCAGAGATGGTGCAGTTCCTCTGGACGCTGGTCGACTGGGGCGCCGGCGCGGACCCTAGCGCAGTTGCGCGGCCATCAGCGCGAGGTGCTCGGTCAGATCACGGGTGATGAGGAAGTTCTCCCGCACGTACTCGCGCGCGTTCTCCCCCATCCGCCGGGCCAGCTCCGGGTTGTTGAGGAGCTGCCGGATGCGGAACGCGCAGCCTTCGACCGAATTGACCGTATAGCCCGTCACGCCGTAGATGATCTGCACGGTGATGCCGCCGGCGAACCCGCCGATGACCGGCTTCGCCTTCCACATTCCCTCGGCCACCGTGAGTCCGAAGCCTTCCTTGGTGGATTTCTGGATGATGATCGCCGCGGCGTGCTGGAGCGCGTTGATCTCATGGTGTGCCGTGGGCGGGAGGACGAGGACGTGGATGTCGGGGTCCCCGCTGGCAGCCTCCTGCACCTCCGCCAGCACCTGCGCGCCCTCCGGGTCGTCGACCGCGCCGCCCCCGGCCAGGATGAGCCGGCAGTCGTCGTACTTCTTCACGATCCGGTAGGCATTGATCACGCCGACCGGATCCTTGAAACGGTCGAACCGGCTCACCTGGAGGAGGATCGGCTTGTCCCGCGGGACTCCGAGGCGGTGCAGCACCGCGTCGATCTCGCCGGGCTCCAGGGGCCGGTTCTTCTCGGCGAGCGGGTCGATGCTCGGGTACATGAGGTACTGCGGGATGGGCAGGCGCTGCGCGAACTTCGGCAGCGAGAAGATCGCCCCGCTGTAGCGGACGACGTACTGCCGGATGAACGACCAGGCGCGCCGCTGCGGATGGCTGACGTCGATGTGGCAGCGCCAGATCCAGGGGCCCCGTTTCGGATGGAACTCGATCATCGCCGCGGGCTGCGGATCGTGGATGATGACGACGTCGGCGTCGAGATTCAGGATCCGCGCGTTCGCCTCGTTCGTCTCGACGTAGCTGCGCAGCATCTGGTCGGTGATGACCTGTTCGGTGCCCTGCAGCGCGTTGTGAAAGCTCTTCGTCACCTGGAAGAACGCCTCGTTCCCGGCCAGCACCTCCCAGCGCACGGGCACCCCGAGTTCCTCGAACAGCGGCACGTAGCGCTGGAGCATCTCGGCGACCCCGCCGCCGACGCGCGTGGAGTTGACGTGGAGAAGCGAGCGGCCGCGGACGCGATCGGCCAGCCGGTGCAGTAGGTCGATCGTGCCACCGGCGACGACCGTGCGGTAATCATCCAGCCGGACCGCTGTCTCAAGCATGACGGGGCGCTCCCAGGTATTGGTCGCACAGCACCAGCAGACGGTCGCGCAGGCCGTCGAGGCTGCTGATGTAGGGGTTCAACCGGCGCACCAGGGCGGCGAGCTGTGTCTCCCCGAGTTCATCCTCCAACCATTCCGCCGGTGCGGCCGGGTCCCTTCGGCCGCGGGGCTCGAAGAAATGGAAGTAGATCGCGCTGAGATCGACGCGCCGCAGGCCGTCGCGGAACTCCTCCAGCGTGCGCGCCGTGACCCCGCTGGGCACCTCGATGATCGTCGAGCGCATGAAGTGAAACGACTCGCCATAGACGATCCGCGGCACGGACTGCATATTCCCAAGATGATCGTCGATGATCGTGATGAGCTCCCCGCGCAGCGTCTCGAGCTCGCTGTAGTCGAATGGATCCACCGCGGCGAGGCGCTCGCCGAGCACGCGGTCCCGCACCTGGATGGCCGCCCATGTCGCGAAGTCATTCGGATACGGCGCGGCGAGATACCGGCTGCGCAGAAACGAGGAGTGGGTGTGATAGAAGATCGATTCCTGCGGCACGTCCTCGATGCCGCTGAGCAGCTCGCGTTCATCCCAGGCACTGCGGCCGAGCATCTCCCGCAGCTCGAGACACGCCGTGAACTCGAACGGACGGAGGGCTTCGCGGCTGTCCATCATCCTTTCATTCTATTCATCTCGGCCGGGTGCGTGATCAAGCCGGAACCGGAACGCCTCCGCAAGTTCGCGCACCGCGGTGTCGGTCGAGACTGCCGTGAACATCCCGCGGGCGAAGAGATTCTGTGCCTCCCAGAGATTGATCGTGATCCCGGCATCGCGCGCGAAGGCCAGGATCGTCAGGGCCTGCCGCGCGCGTTCGACGGGCCGCTCGGGTCCGGTGAGGACGCGCTCGAGGCGGCTCCGCAGATAGGGCTCGAACCGCGGCGCGTGCAGGTCGCGTCCCCAGGCCTGAAGCTCCTGGAGCAGCTCGCGCGCCGTCCCGGGGAGGGGAGACTTCGACTCCGAGGCGAGCGCCCGTTCCAGCTCCCCGGTGATGGCGACGACGGCGGCGGTGATGAAGGCCTGGGGAACTGGGGCGGAGGCCCTCCGCAGGTACTCCATGAGCGGCCGGTTCTCCTGATACACCTCGCGGTAGACCCCTTCCAGCGCGTCGATCGCCGGGCGGGCGATACGCTCCAGGACGGCGCGGCGGTCCTCCACCGGAAGATCGTTCAACGTGTAGGCCCGCGGGCCGAAGTCTCTGTCCATCGTCCGGAGGATCTCGCTGAGCACATCGCGGCCCAGCCGGCTGAGCAGCGACGTGCGGACCTCCGTGTAGCGGGTTTCCGGCCAGCCTTCGGCGACGGCGCAGTTGACCTCGTGGCCCCCGAAGTGCGCCGCCGCGAAGACGACATCACCCTCCGCGCCGGTCACGGCGTGACGGACGCGCGTGCGGCCGACGGCCAGCGTGTGCCCGCCGGCGGCGGTTGCCCCGCGATCGAGCGGGACGACCGTGAGGTCTCCCGACAATGTCGGCGAGGGCGTCTCGAACAACGACGTCATCGCGTAGATGGCGGCGGCTTGCCGGGGGGAGGTCATCCGTGGGCGAACCAGCGCCTGGTAGACCGCGGCGCCGTCGGGGAACTGTTCCGTGTTCCCCGGAGCACGGCGGAGGAAGCCGATGAAACCTTCTTCCAGATCTGACCCCGCGTCGCCGGCGAGCTCGATCGCGCGCGCGGCGTGCGCCAGGATCTGCGCCGTCTCCCCGCCTGCGACGTCATCGAAGAACCACCCGTCCGAGGACTGCATGAGCATGGCCTGCCGCGCCATCTCGAGCAGCGTCCGCGCCGTGCGTATCTGCGCCTCGCCGGACCGGACGCCGTGCCGCCGGAGGAATCCCTCCGCGGTCCCTTCCGGAGCATCGACGAGGTCGACCGCCTCGTCCCGGGCCGTCCAGGGATCGCGAAAGATCTCGCTCCCCTGGCGCTCGAACTGCCCCCGCAGCTCATCGACCAGCCACCGGATCCCCTCGCGCAGGGGAGCCCGCCAGCGCTGCTGCGTCCCGGCCTTCGTGCGGCAGCCGCAATCGTTCCGCCACCGCTCGATGCCGTGCGCACAGGACCAGGACGTATTCTCCGCGATCTCGACTTCCGCGGTCGCCGGGTGCGCGGCGAGGAACGCGGCGCAGTTGGTGAGGCGGATGCCGTCGTCGCGCGAGAGGCGGTCGAGGGCGAAGGCGAGGGCCATGTCTCCGAACTGGTGGTGGTGGCCGTAGGTCTCCCCGTCGCTTGCGACCAGCAGGAGGGGCTGCGGTCCCTCTGACGGCACCGCGCCGGCGAGCCGGCTCGCGAGGCCGCCTCCGTCGTGGAGCAGCCCCTCGAAGGCGACCGCCCGCGAGAGCGGCCCATGGTAGAAGAACAGCGTGATCGTCCGCCCGCTCGGCAGCCGGCAGCGGTAGGGGGTGGTGACATCGAGCGTGGCCTCGGTGACGTCCGCCCACACGCCGTCGGGCCGCCGGACGCGCCGGGCCTGATGGGGGGCAAGGATCGTGAACGCGATCCCGTGGTCGGCGAGGATCTCCAGCGTGGCCAGGTCCACCGCCGTCTCGGCCAGCCACATCCCTTCCGGGCGCCGCCGGAACCGGCGCTCGAAATCGCGCAGGCCCCAGCGCACCTGCGTGACGCGGTCGCGCGGGGTGGCCAGCGGCATGATAACGTGATTGTAGACCTGGGCGAGCGCGCCACCGTGTCCGTACTGCTCGTGCCGGCTGGTCCGGTCCGCCTCGAGGATGAGCTCGTAGGTGGACGGTGAGCCCCTGGCCAGCCAGCGGAGCAGCGTGGGGCCCACGTTGAAGCTGATTCCGGCGTAGTTGTTGATGATCCGGACGACGCGGTCGGTGTCGTCGAGAATCCGCGAGGCGGCGTTGCGCGCGTAGCACTCCGCCGTAATGCGGGCGTTCCAATCGTGATAGGGAGCGGCGGCGTCGTCCAGCTCGACCATGCCGGTCCACGGATTCTCCCGCGCCGGCTGGTAGAAGTGGCCGTGCACACAGAGATGCCGCACAGCCCCGTTTTTCAGCATACGAGGCTGGCTCACCTGGGAGCGCAGCCCTCCGCGTGCGCTAGCGGGTCTGCCCTCGGGGAATGACGACCAGGCCGGACGGGTCGGTGTGATAGTGCCGGCCGCTCGTGTCCCCGTCCTCGCCGATCTGCTCGCCTTCGGGGATCACGTTGTAGCGGTCGATGACCGCCCGCCGGATCCTGGCCCCCGGGCCGATCGCCGTGCGTTCCATGACGATGGAATCTTCGACGGCGGCGCCCCGGCCCACTCGCACCCCGCGTCCGATGATGGAGCGGCGGATGGTCGCGCCGTCCACGAGCGCCCCCTCGCCGAGGATAGAGTCTGAGATGTCTCCGATGATGATGCGGGTGGACGGCCCGCGGTACGGTGCGGTGAGGATCGGCCACCGGTCGTTGTCCAGGTCCAACCGCGGCTCAGGCCCGAGCAGGTCCATGTGGGACTCCCAGTATGCCGCGATCGTGCCGACATCCCGCCAGTAGCCGGCTTCTTCATAGGGCCGGATCCCGGGGATGGCGTTGTCGAGGAAGTTGTACGCGTACACGCCGAGGTTCGGGACGAGCTCCGGGATGATGGTGCGGCCGAAGTCGTGATCCGTGCTGCGGCGGGCGTCTTCGACGAGCGCCTCGATGAGGACATCGTGGTTGAACAGGTAGTTGCCCATCGAGGCGTAGGCGCGGGTCGGATCGGCCGGCATCGGGGCCGGCGACCTGGGCTTCTCGTCGAACCGCGTGATGCGGCCTTCCTCGTCCGCGGCGAGGATGCCGAAGTGCTGCGCCTGCGCGATCGGCACGGGTAGGGCGGCGACGGTGATATCCGCCCGGTGGTCGCGGTGGAAGTCTAGCATCTGGGCGATGTCCATGCGATAGATGTGGTCGGCGCCGAAGATCGCCACGATGTCCGGGTGGAAGTCGCGGAGCAGGTTGATGTTCTGATAGACGGCGTCCGCGGTTCCCTGGTACCAGGTTTCGCCCCAGCGCATCTGCGGCGGGACGACGATGACGAAGTGGTCGGGCAGCCCGCCGAGCCGCCACGCGTTGCGTAGATGCTCGATGAGCGACTGCGCTTTGTACTGGACGAGGACGTAGAGCGCGTAGATGCCTGAGTTTATGAAGTTGCTGAGGACGAAGTCGACGATGCGGTACTTGGCGCCGAACGGGACGGCCGGTTTGCCGCGCTCCCTGGTCAGGGGATAGAGCCGTTCACCCTTGCCGCCCGCGAGGATGATTGCCAGGACCCGCGGACCGGCCACGTCAGATCCACCCCGAAAATCGCCGGGCGATTTTCGGGGACCCCGGCACCACGGAGTCGCGTTCCGCGGACATGCTGCTAGCGCTCGACGCCCGCCGCGGCGGAGAGGTGCCGCTCGATGTCGGGAAAGAGGAAGTTCTGCGTTTCCCTGGCGGCGAGGAACTCCTCGTCGGCACGGTCCATCCCCGCGCCGGTCATCGTCCGCCGGAGGATCTGCAGGAGGCGCGTCACATTCGCGTAGTGCTCGGCGAAGCGCGACTCCGCGTAATCCCGCGCCGCCCACGTCGTGATGAGGAACTGCCAGTCCGAGGCCTGCAGCAGCAGCAGTTCGCGGGCCGCCTGGGCAAGGACCCGCCGCACCTCGGCGCGCTGGTCCTCCGATGCCTCGCGTGCCGCCGTCCAGAATTCATCCTCGACCTGATAGATCCGCTCCCACGTCCATTCCGTATCCCGGTTCAGCCACACCCGGTGGTCCCCGCCTTCTCCCCACGAGCCTTCCTGGAGAGAGATCGGCCCGGCGGGCCCGCCGTGATCGAGGAACGCGGCGCAGTCGACGGCTTCGACGTTGCTGCCGGGAAGCCGCCGGTACACTTCGCTGATCCATTGCGGTCCCTCGAACCACCAGTGTCCAAATAACTCGGTGTCGTACGGGCTCGTCGCCAATCCCGCGCGCCCGGCGCGGCCGCGGAAGGCATCGAGCACTCCGCGCAGAAGGGACACGAAATGATCGGCGTGCGCCCGCGTCCGCTCGTCCGCCTGCTCGGGGACATAGAGCTGCTTCTCCCCGAGATCCGATCGCGGTGAGGTGACGCGCCAGAAGCGCAATCCCCCCGGCCAGTGCTTCTTGTGGAACTCGAGGTACGCGCCGTCCCCCGGATACCCGCTGTCCCGGCTCCACACCTGTGTCGTGGATTCAGGATCGCGGACAAAGGCAACGGCCGACCCCGTGCCCCCGCGCGAAGCCACCTCGTACGGGCGGTACGGTGTCCGATCCTGCTCGAAGGTCGGCCCTGTGCTCTCGCCCAGCGCCCGGAGCGCCGGATAGAAGTCGCGGTAGGCGGCCAGCGGCGTCCCCGCGCGCACGAGATGAACATCGGTGAAAAAGAACCGGAGTCCCGCGCGGGCGAGAAACTCCTCGATCCCCGGCCGCCGCACGCGGACGCGTCCACGCATCTGCCCGATTGGCGGCGTCCACTCGTAGCGAGGCCGGTACCCGCACTCGGGAAGCCAGACCCCCACCGGCGCGTGTCCGAAGAGCCGGCGGTGTGTCGAGACGGCGACCCGGAGTTGGAGATCGATCGACTCGTCCCGCAACAGGAGCGGCAAGTATCCGTGGGTCGCGGCGCACGTGACGAGGTGGATGGCCCCGGCGTCGTGCAGCCGCCGGAATTCCCCGATGAGATCGCCGCCCAACCGCTCGAACTGCGCCAGACGGTCGCGGTAGAAGCGCTCCCACCAGCGGGCGGCGGCGGCAAGGTCGCTCTTCGCCTGCCGGTCGAACTCGGCCGCGTTCTCCCGGGCGGAGGTGATCCGCGCCCGCAGGAACTCTTCGATCTCCTGCTTGAACACCGGTGCGGCGAGCTGCTCGGCGAGCACCGGCGAGACGTCGATCGTGATGCGGGGGAGAGACCCTGACGCCTCCAGCTGGGCGAAGGTGTCGAGAAGCGGTAGGTAGCACCCCACCGTCACCTCGGAGAGCCAGTCGCTTCCGTGGGGCCACCGGCCGTGGCCCAGCACGAAGGGAAGGTGCGTGTGCAGCACCAATGCGAAATAGCCGACCGGCTCTGCTGCCATGGTGGGGGAACCTCTTTCGTCAAACATACTACACTTACCCCCGCCGCCGCACCTTCCGCGGATAGCCCCGGCGGCGGGCCTCTGCCGCGACGCCCTCGCGCGCCATGATCCGGAGACGACAGAGGCTGAAACCCGTCACTGACCCGCGTGGGGAATCGGGAGATTCTGGGGAGATCTACCCCCTCGACGTTCGAAACCACTCCACCGTCCGGCGGAGCCCATCGGCGAGCAGCGTCGACGGAGTCCACCCCAACCACCGTCGGGCCCGCTCGACGTCGAGGACGATCCGGTAGACCTCGCCTTCCCGTGCCGCGGCGTAGGCGGGGGGCGCGGGAAAGTCTGTCAGCCCGGCGAGGACTCGATAGATCTCGTTCACCGACGTCTCCTGACTTGTGGCGATATTCGCGACAGCCGATGACGCGGCGGTCGCGGCGAGGACATTCGCCCGCGCCACGTCACCCACATAGACGAAATCGCGCGTCTGCGTGCCGTCGCCGAAGATCGTCGGCGTTCTTCCCGACAGCATGGCCTGCGTGAAGATGGCGACGACGCCGGCCTCCCCCGTGGGGTCCTGCCGGGGGCCGTAGACATTCGAATATCGGAGCACGGTCCACGTCGCCTCCGGTCCGGCCAGCACCCGGAGGTAATGCTCACCGACGTACTTCGAGATGCCGTACGGGGAGAGCGGCCGGATCGGCGTGTCTTCGCCTGCCGGGAGTCGCTCCGGATCGCCGTAGAGGGCGCCTCCCGTCGATGCGTAGACGATGCGGCGAACTCCCGCCGCCCGGCATGCGTCAAAGAGATGGAGCGCCCCGAGGATGTTCACGTCCGCGTCGAGCCGCGGATCGGCGATGGAGATCGGAACCGAGGCCTGCGCCGCGTGGTGATTGACGACGTCCGGACGCTCGCGGGCGACGATGTCGCGCAGCTGGGGGTCCCGGACGTCGACATTGTAGAGCGTGGCCCGTGGGTCGAGGTTCGCCTGGCTGCCGGTACTGAGGTTGTCGATGACGGCGACGTCCCAGCCGGCCTCGAGGTGAGCATCGACGACATGGGAGCCGATGAACCCGGCCCCGCCCGTGACCAAGACTTTCATACCGGTCCGTCCTTTC
>DATDEG010000312.1:0-2542 GCA_036523465.1 bacterium | reverse complement strand
TGGTCACGTTGCTGTCGACGATCGTGACGAGAGCCCGGCGCCATCCGGCATCGATCGAGGTGCGCACCGTCTTGCCCGCCCGCAGCTCCTCCTTCACCTTTTCGTAGATGATCACGTTCCCGTCGACGGCCATCCCTATCGAGAGGATGATGCCGGCGATCCCGGGGAGGGTGAGGGTGGCGTGGAGGCCGGCCAGCAGGGCCAGGACGGCGATCTGGTACAGAACTAGGGCGATGTCGGCGACCACGCCCGCGAAGCCGTAGTAGAGGGCCATAAACGCCACGACCATGATCGCGGCAACCGCGCCTGCGGCCAGGCTCCGATCGATGGAATCGCGCCCCAGCAGCGGACCGATCGTCCGGTTCTCCACGACCTCGACGGGAATCGGCAGCGCACCGCCGCGGAGGAGAACTGCAAGGTCGCGCGCTGCGCTGATGTCCTTATGTCCTCCGCTGATCTGCCCGCGGCCGCCGGTGATACGATCACGGATCACCGGTGAGGAGATCACCTCGTTGTCGAGCACGATCGTGAGGTACTTGCCGACGTTCGCGCCGGTGAAGTCCTCAAACGTCTTCGCGCCCTTCCCCTTGAATTGAAAGCTCACGATAGGTTCGTTCGTATTCTGGTCGAACGAGGCCTGAGCGTCGGCGAGGTCCGCGCCGGTGAGCACGACCTTCTTCTCGAGATTCATCGTGCGCGCCGCCGCGGTCCCCGCGGGAAGCGTCACGGTCTTTCCGTCCGCCGACCACCGCGCCCCTTGAGGGAGCGAAGTGATCTGCGTGTCCACGAACTCGAGAAGGGCGGTCTTTCCGATCAACGCGATGGCGCGCTCCGGATCCTGGATGCCCGGCAGCTCGACGATGATCCGCCGGCTCCCCTGCCGCTGGATCGTCGGTTCGGTGACGCCGAGCTGGTCGATACGGCTCTCGATGACGCGCATCGCCGCGTCGACCGCATCAGGCGTGGCCTTGATCGTCGCCGTGTCCTGTCCCTCGAGCACCAGGTGGCTGCCGCCCTGAAGATCCAACCCGAGGTTCAAGCGCAATTGGGGACGGTGAAACTCGGGAGTCAGGCGCACGAACTGGATCGGCCCGAAGGCAACCTGAAAGGCGATGAGCAGGACCACGAATACGATCAGCAGGCGGACACTGAGGCGCCTCACATACCCACCTCCAAACCTCATCAATCATAGGAAGGGCTGAGCAGGGTGTCAATTGTGTGGCCCCGAGAGACCACAAGGAACCGAGAGGGGAAATTTCTATCGGTCGAGGAAGGTGCTACTGTGCCTCGAATTTCGTGAGCGATGTCATCCCGGTTCCGTCTCAACACCGACCGTCCGGCCGAACCCCTGCGTGTCGGCTCATGCCAGGTGTATGTCGGGACGTGCTCCTGGGCCGACCCGAACTTCGTGAAGGAGGGCGGCTTCTATCCCAGGGGCGTACGGAGCGATCCGGCGGGACGCCTCCGCTACTACGCGACGGTGTTCCCGACGGTCGAGGTGGACGCCACGTACCATGCACTGCAGCCCCCCGATCGCGCCACGAAGTGGGTGGCGTGGACGCCGGAGGGGTTCATTTTCACCGTGAAGGCCTTCTCCCTCTTCACCTGGCACGAGACGGATCCCCGGCGGCTCCCACCGGAGATTCTCGCGTTGCTTCCAGAGCATCTTCGCACCGCGGAGACGGCGGCGGCGCCGCTGCTTGCCGAGGAGGTCCTCCACGCGATCTGGGACTACTTTACCGCGTTCGTCGGCGAGTTCACGAAATCCGGCCGGCTTGGGCACGTGCTGTTCCAGTTTCCAAAGGGACGCGGATACACGCCGGATCTCTTCCGCCATCTAGACCGCTGGGAGCCATATCTGCGATCGTGGCCCGTGGCGATCGAAGTCCGGCACCGCGAATGGCTGGAGGGGCGTGCCCGCGATGAGTTGATGGCATACCTCCGGTCGCACAACTACGCGTACGTCATCCCGGACATGGTCCAGCAGGCCTATCTTCCGCCCCCGGACGTCGAGATCACGGCGCCGTGGACGGTCGTGCGGTTCCACGGACGCAATCCGGCCATGCTGGAACGGCGGGCACCGACGAACCGCGTCTACGACTACAGCTATACAGAGGAAGAACTACGGCCGTGGACCGCCACGGTGCGAGAGGTGAGCGGGCAGGTCGAGCGCGCCTTCCTGCTCTTCAACAATCACTACCGCGGGCAGTCTGCTCGGAATGCCCGAGAGTTCGTTGGGATGTTAGAGTAGATTGCGGGAACTGTGCCGCTAGCCGGCCCTTCGTCCAGCCGAATAGCTCCAGGACGGTTTCGCCTGCGCGGAGCAACATGTCGGCATATGCCTCGGCATCGTAGTTCCAGTCGCTCCCGCGCAGCGTATACGGGCGCACCCGGTCATCCGGCAGGTGGGCGCGGCGATCGGTGATGATGTACTGGATGGCTTCTCCAGGATGCAGCCGCGCGCCGTGGCGGTCGAGCGACCGGGCCGTGATCGCCTGCACGGTGTTGTGCCGGTAGTCGCCCACCTCCTGGGACAGGTGCG
>DATDEG010000311.1:0-1813 GCA_036523465.1 bacterium | reverse complement strand
ACGAGCGTGGACCGGTCCACGCTCGTCAGGGAAGATGACCTCCGCCGGGACGGGGCCTACAAGCGGTACACCGTGACGGCGAACGGCATCTCTCCGCGTCTCCTCCCCGGGACGGTGGGTGCGATCTTCAAGATCACCGGCTCGGAGCACGACGAGCGCGGGTTCGTGAGCACCGACCCGCTCATCCGGAAGGCGCAGGTGGACAAGCGGCAACGCAAGATGGAGACCTATCTCAGGGAAGACGCGCCGGCGCCGCAGGTCTTCGGCCGGCCGGCCGGGCATCCCGTCCTCCTCGGATGGGGGAGCACCCGCCCGGTCTTGTTGGAAGCGCAGCAGCGGCTGCGCGAGCGAGGCGTCGAGGCCGCGGTCATGCACTTCACCCACCTCTGGCCGTTCAACGCCGCGGTGGCTAAACCGATGCTCGAGAAGGCGACGACGATCATCGCCGTCGAGGGCAACTTCAGCGGGCAGTTCGCGGACATCGTCCAGGCGTACTGTCTCGTTCCGGTGCGGCGCATCCTGAAGTACAATGGCCTGCCGCTCTACCCCAGTGAAATCGTCGAAGGGGCGGAGGCGATCCTCCGGGAGGGGACCGCGGTCGTGCGCATATCGGACGGTCCCGTGCCCGTGAAGGTCTCGGAAGGCGACTGACCTTTGTCAACTTCGTGAACAGCGATATTTGAGGTGACTTACTCATGAGCGACAGCAATCCGCAGACCCGGGCTCCGCAGAAGATCACGGCGAAGACCTGGGATGAGAATGCCATCCCACGGCACCGCATCCAGTGGTGCCCCGGCTGCGGCGATTTCGGCGTGCTCGCCGCGCTGAAGATGGCGTTGACCAAGCTGGAGATCACCCCACACGAGCTGCTCATCGTCAGCGGGATCGGCTGCTCCGGGCAGATCCGGAACTATCTTAACGGCAATGGGTTCCACGGGACGCACGGAGGCCCGCTTGCCTACGCGCTCGGCGCCAAGATGGCGAACCCCCGCCTGAAGGTGATCAGCACCGCTGGGGACGGCGACACGTTTGCCATCGGGGTCGAGAATTTCGTGCACGTCTGCCGCCGCGATCCCGAGCTCTTGCACATCATCATGGACAACGGCGTCTACGGACTGACGAAGGGGCAGAACTCGCCGACCCACGGCCGCGGGATGGGCATCACGGAGTGGAGTGAAGAATCCCCGCCGCCGTTTGCGCCGCTGCGGCTGGCCCTCACGGCCGGGGCGACGTTCGTCGCTCAATCCTTCTCCGGCGACCCGAAGCACGCCGCCGAGATCTACGTGCACGCCCTCCAACACAAGGGCTTCGCCATGGTCAACGATTTCTCGCCCTGCGTGACCTACAACAAGTTCAACACCTACGACTGGTACCGGGCCCACGTCGAAGAGATCCCGAAGGATCACGACCCCACCGACATCAACGGCGCCTGGGATCTGCTGAACGAATTCGACCGCAGGGACCGGCTGCCGCTCGGCGTCGTCTACCGGCACCCGCGGAACAAGAAGGTGTTCGAGCCGGTTCCCGTCTGGCCTGAGCAACTCGCCGATGCCGACGTCCGCCCGCTGCTGAACGAGTTCAAGTAGCCGGGTCGGGTACTCCGATCACTCGAGCAACTCGCCCCGGGGCGAGTGCGGATAGCTCAGTTGAGCCATGATCCGGATGGGCTAATTGGGGGCTCGGTCCGGACCGAGTCGGATTGACCTGCGACAGTCATCCATGGATGACGCGTTCTCTGCATCTATCTCGCCTGCCCTCACCGTCAGACACGCCGCGGCGGCTATCGAGTTCTACAAGCGCGCGTTCGGCGCCG
>DATDEG010000310.1:0-3397 GCA_036523465.1 bacterium | reverse complement strand
GATCACCGAGTTGATGGGCACGAGCGCCTTCTTCGCCCCCGGGGCGGCGATCGCGCAGATGGTCGAGGCGATCCTACGGGACCGCAAGCGGCTCATCCCCTGCAGTCTCTATCTGGACGGTGAGTACGGCGAGCGGGACGTATGCATGGGCGTACCGGTCGTGCTGGGCAGCGGGGGTGTCGAGCGGATCATCGAGTTGCCGCTGAACGACGCGGAGCGGTCGGCCCTTGCGGCATCGGCCAAGGCGGTGCGGGAGATGCTCGGCGCGTTGAAGCTGTAGCGATGCACGCCGAGGTGGGGGGGACGGTGCGCGTCCGTCCCCCCCGCTGTTCATGCTGGGTTGTAGTGCAACGTGGTGATTGGCAGCAGACGTCAGTCATTTATGGACATCCGGCCGGTGGTCCTCGATGGTGTGCACGTGCGGCTGGAGCCGCTGTCGGTGGACCACCTGCCGGCCCTCATCGCGGTCGGGCTGGAGCCCGAGCTCTGGCGCTGGACCACGCAACTCGTCCGCACACCCGGGGAGATGGAAGACTACGTCCGCGGCGCTCTCGCCGAGCAGGCCGCGGGGCGGGCGCTCCCGTTTGCGACGGTGGAGAAGGCTTCGGCGGCGGTCGTGGGCAGCACGCGCTTCGGCGCGATCGATCCGGATAACCGCCGCGTCGAGATCGGCTGGACGTGGCTCGCTCCCCGCTGGCAGCGCACCGCGCTCAATACAGAGGCGAAGTACCTCATGATGCGCCATGCCTTCGAGCGGTGGGACTGCGTGCGCGTGGAGTTCAAGACGGACGTGCTCAACACGACGTCGCGACAGGCCCTGCTGCGGATCGGCGCGAAGGAAGAGGGGGTCCTGCGCAGCCACCTCATCACCGCCACCGGTCGGATCCGCGACACCGTATACTTCAGCGTCACCGCGTCCGAGTGGCCGGCGGTCCGCGGCGCGCTGGAAGCGAAACTGCAGACCCCGAGGATGAGATGAAACTGCACGAGTTTCAGGCGAAGGATCTGTTTCGCGCCTACGCCATCCCCGTCCAGAACGGGGTGGTCATCGAGCGGGTCGGCGAGCTCGACCGGATCACACTGCCGTACCCGCTCGTGCTCAAAGCGCAGGTACTCGTCGGCGGCCGCGGAAAAGCGGGCGGGATCAAGCTGGCGAAGACTCCGGCCGAAGCGCAGGGACACGCGCAGGCCATCCTCGGGATGTCCATCAAGGGGGAGATCGTCCGCCGCCTCCTCGTCGCCGAGGCCGTGGACATCGCGGGGGAGTACTATCTGGCGTTCATCGTCGATCGGGCCTCACGCGCCCTGGCCGCGATCGCCTCCGCCGCGGGCGGGATCGACATCGAGGAAGTGGCGCGCACGACCCCGGAGAAGATCGCCAAGGCGGTCATCGACCCGTTCCTCGGGTTCCGCCCGTTTCACGCCCGGGAGCTCGGACGCCGCCTGGGACTCGCCGGTACCCTGCTCAACGACTTTGTCACCATCGCCACGGCACTGTACCGGCTCTGCGAGCGCGAGGATGCCGAACTGACGGAGATCAATCCGCTCGCGGTGGTCAACGGCCGCCTCCTCGCGGTGGACGCGAAGGTCATCATCGACGACAACGCGGTCTTCCGGCACCAGGATCTCCCCAAGAATGAGGAGATGACGGAACTCGAGCGGGCGGCGCGCAGCGAAGGGCTCTCCTACGTTGAACTCGACGGAGACATCGCCATCATCGGCAACGGGGCGGGCCTGGTCATGTCCACCCTCGACATGGTCGCCCACTTCGGGGGGAGGCCCGCGAACTTCCTCGACGTCGGCGGCGGCGCCACCGATCAGAATATGCGCCAGGCGATCGACATCGTCGTCCGGAAGCCCGGCGTGCGGGTGCTCTTCGTGAACATCTTCGGGGGGATCACGCGCTGCGACGACATCGCCCGGGGCATCGCCGCGAACCCGCCGCGCCTGCCCATGGTCGTCCGCCTGACCGGCACGAATGAGGACGAGGGGCGGCGCATCCTCAAGGAGGCAGGATTCGACGCCTTCGTCGATCCGGAGACCGCGGCACAGCGGGCGGTCGCGCTGGTGGGGAACCAGTAGCGTCGCAGGCGGCCGGCGGCCTGAGCAGGAGATGGGGGAAACATCTTGAGCATACTCATCGATCGAACGACCAGGGTCCTTGTTCAGGGGATCACGGGCTATCAGGGAGAGTTCCACACCGCGCAGATGCGGGAGTTTGGGACGCAGGTTGTGGCCGGGACAACGCCGGGGAAGGGTGGGCAACGCGTGGGCGGAGTGCCCGTGTTCGAGACGATCGCCGAGGCGATCCACGAGACCGGCGCGAACGCCTCGTGCAGCTTCGTTCCGGCGCGCGGCGCGGCCGACGCGGCGCTTGAGGCCATCGACGCCGGGCTCAATCCCGTCGTCATCATCACCGAGGGCCTGCCGGTCCACGATGCCCTCCGCATCGTCCGTTACGCACAGGAGAACGCCGTCCGGGTGGTCGGTCCGAACTGCCCCGGGCTGACCTCCCCGGGGCAGTCGAAGATCGGGATCATGCCTAACCATCTCTTTAAGGAAGGATCGGTCGGCGTGGTCTCACGCAGCGGGACGTTGACGTACGAGATCGTGGCCGGTCTCACCGCCCGGGGGATCGGCCAGACCACCGCGCTGGGGCTGGGCGGCGACCCGGTGATCGGCACGAACTTCACGGATGCCCTGCGCCTGTTTCAGGAGGACCCTCAGACCGCGGCGATCGTGCTCATCGGAGAGATCGGTGGAAGCGCGGAAGAGGATGCGGCACACTTCATCACCGCGCACGTGACGAAGCCCGTCGTCGGCTACATCGCGGGCCGGACGGCGCCGCCGGGCAAGCGCATGGGGCATGCGGGTGCCGTGATCTCAGGATCGGAGGGGACCGCCGGGGCGAAGGTCGAGGCGCTGCGGGCCGCCGGCGTACGCGTCGCCACGCTACCGGGCGAGGTGCCGAAGCTCGTCGCGGAGGTGCTGTAACGATGCGGGGCTTCTTGCTGCGCTGGTTGTTCAACACGGTGGCGATCTACGTCACAACGCGGGTCGTCTCGGGGCTCCACGTCCCGGATCTGGGTGGGGCGATCGTCGCGGCGCTGGTGCTCGGCATCGTCAACGCGTTCATCCGGCCGATCATCCTGTTCCTGACTCTGCCCGTAAACATCGTGACCCTTGGGCTGTTCACGCTGATCGTGAATACCCTCATGCTCTACATCGTCGCCTGGATCACGCCGTCGCTGCAGATCAGCGGGTTCGGCGCGGCGTTCATCGGCGCGCTGCTGATCGCCATCATCAGCACGCTGCTCAGCCATGTGCTGACGGCGTAGGTAGCGGTTTCCGCTGCAACGACTTCATCCAGAGGCTGCGTGGTAGACTAACCGGTAAG
>DATDEG010000309.1:0-3817 GCA_036523465.1 bacterium | reverse complement strand
CCTCCACGGATGTTCGGGCAGCGTGGGGCTGCCGGGTGGACCCCCAAAATAGGAGTCCTCGGCCGTTTGGCAAGCCGTGGGTTCCGAGCTAGCCTATTGCGGCAATGTCGGTTATCTGCTGGCAACGTGAAACTACTTGAGGTCTGGCGAAAAAACCCGAAGATATACCGCAGTTAACTGTCACCTCTGTCTTTATGATGTCTTGATTGTGTCCTAAATCAGCTTGAGTCGCTTTCCCACCTTTTTGAAGGCGCGCAACGCGAAGTCGAGATCGTCCCGGGTGTGCCCCGCGGACAGCTGGCAACGGACCCGCGCGTGCCCCTGCGGCACCACCGGGTAGCCGAACCCCGTCACGAACACCCCCTCCTCGAGCAGCAGGTCGCTCATCTCGATCGCCTTCGAGGTTTCCCCGAGAATGACGGGCACGATCGGCGTCTCGCCCGGCAGCGGCTTGAAGCCCAGCGCCTGCAGCTGCTCGCGGAAGTACCGGGCGTTCTCGTGCAGCCGACGCACGCGCTCGGGGTGGGCCTCGAGGCAGCGCACGGCCGCCAGCGCGCTGGCCGCCACGGTGGGAGGCAGGGCGTTGCTGAACAGCTGAGGTCTGGAGCGCTGGGTGAGGTAATCGGCGAGGGCCGCGGGACCGGCGGTGAACCCCCCGGCCGCACCTCCCAGGGCCTTCCCGAGCGTCGACGTGATGATGTCGACTTGCCCGAGGCACCCGTAGTGCTCGGCCGTGCCACGCCCCGTCTTCCCCAGGACCCCGGTGGCATGGGAGTCGTCCACGGCCACGATCGCGTCGTGGCGGCGCGCCAGCTCCAAGATGTCGGGGAGGCGGGCGATGTCGCCTTCCATGGAGAAGATGCCGTCGGTGAAGATCAGCCGACGGCGCGCGCCCCGGGCGGCCTGGAGCTTCTCCTCGAGATCGGCCATGTCGGAGTGTCTGTAGACCGCCGTCTGGCACTTCGTGATCGTCTTGGCGAGCCGGATCGAATCGATGATGGAGGCGTGGTTCAGCTGGTCGGAAATGACGATGTCCTGTTCGCCGAGCAGCGTGGGGCAGAGTCCCTCGTTGGCGTTCCAGCAGCTGACGTAGGTGAGCGACGCCTCGGTACCCACCAGGCGCGCCAGTGCCGCCTCCAGGTCACGATGGATGGTGAACGTGCCGCAAATGAACCGCACCGAGCCGGTGCCGGCGCCGAAGCGGTCCAGGGCCGCCTTCCCGGCCGCCACGACCTCGGGCTCGTTGCACAGTCCCAGGTAGTTGTTGGACGAGAGGATGACGACCTCGCCCCGGCCCTCCATCCGGGTCCGGGGCCCCTGCGGCGCCTCGAGGTAGTTGAGGCGCTTGTAGACCCCATCCCGTTTGAACTGCTCCAGCTCGGCTGCGAGGCTCGTGGCGAGGCTCATGCGATCTCCAGGATGACTTTGCCGGCGTCCCCCGAGCGGATCGTGGCGATGGCGTCCTCGATCCGGGCCAGGGGAAAACGATGGGTGATCACGGGGCGGGGGTCGAACAGCCCGGCGGACAGGAAGCGGCGCATCTGGTGCCAGGTTTCGTACATCTTGCGGCCGATCACCCCGTAGACCGTGATGCCCTTGAAGATGATCTCGTTGGCGAAATCCACGGGGACCTCGCCCTTGGGAATGCCGAGCAGCTGCACCCGTCCGCCCATGCGGACCGCGTGAAACGCCTGGTGGAGGGCCGACGGTACACCCGACATCTCGCACACGACGTCGGCCCCCTCTCCACCGGTCTCGGCCAGCACCCGGTCCACGACCTGGTCCGTCGCCGCATTGAGGACCACATGGGCGCCCATGGCGCGTGCCAGCGCGAGCCGCTTGGGATTGACGTCCGAAGCGATGACGCGCGCGGCGCCGGCCGCCCGCGCGATCCCGACGGCGAAGCAACCGATGGGACCGCATCCCACGATGAACACCGTGCTGCCCGGGATCTCCGCCGTCAACACCGTGTGGAAGGCGTTGCCCATCGGGTCCATGATGGCGCCGATTTCGGTCGGGATGCCCTCCAGCGGCAGCACGTTGGTCGCGGGCATCGCGATGAATTCGGCGAACGCGCCGTCGCGGTCCACGCCGATGATGCGCGTGTTCTTGCAGATGTGCCCGTTCCCGGTGCGGCACTGGAGGCAATGGCCGCAGATGATGTGCCCCTCGGCGGTGACGAGCTGGCCCAGGCTCAGCTCCGTGACGCCGGCCCCCACTTCCACGATCTCGCCCGCGAATTCATGGCCGATCACGAGCGGCGGCTTGAGGCGACCCTGCGCCCAGGCGTCCCAATCGGCGATGTGCAGGTCGGTCCCGCACACGCCGGCGTGCCGGACGGCGATGAGGACTTCGCCGGAGCCGGCGCGAGGCTTGGGAACGCTGGTGACGGTCAGACCGGGCGCGCGCTTGTCCTTGACGACGGCTTGCATGGTCTCGGGCATGTGTGGGGAGGTCGGGGGCGGGGGAGCTGGGAGCGATCGGAGCTGAAGGAGCCGGTCGACTGGGGCGTCAGACGCCGGCTGCGACGGCGGCCCGCTCGATCCGCACCGCGCAGATCTTCAGTTCGGCCATCTTGGCATAGGGATCGAGCACCGGGTTGGTCAGCAGGTTAGCGGCCGCCTCACGGAAGTGGAAGGGGACGAAGACCTGCCCGGGTGCGACGCGGTCCGACACGCGGACCGCCGTGACCATCGAGTTGCGGCGCGAGGTGAGGCGCACCAGGTCGCCCTCGGTGACGCCCAGGGACGCGGCATCGTCGGGATGGATCTCGACGATCGCCGTCGGCTCGCGCGCGTCCAGTCCGGAGGCGCGGCGCGTCATCGTTCCCGTATGCCAGTGGTACAGCTGCCGCCCCGTGTTCATGACGAACGGATACTGGTCGTCAGGGAGTTCCACCGGGTCGGTGTACTCGACGGGGACGAAGATGCCCTTGCCGTCGGCGGTGGGGAACGTGCGGTCGAACAGGAAGGCCGTTCCCGGATGTTCAGCGGTTGGAACCGGGTACTGGAGACCCGCGCCCTCGAGCCGGGCGTAGGTCACGCCGGCCCACGATGGGGTGACGGCCGCGATCTCCCGCATCACGTCTTCCGCGGACTGAAACGGCGTCGCGAGTCCGAGCCGGCGCGACAGCTCGATCAGAATCTCGAGGTCGCCGCGGGCGTCGCCGGGCGGATCGAGGGCACGGTGGCTCAGCTGGATGCGGCGCTCCGTGTTCACGAACGTGCCGGTCTTCTCGGCGAAGCTCGTCGCGGGGAGCACGACATCGGCGTAGCGGGCGGTCTCGGTCAGGAAGAGATCCTGCACGACCAGAAACTCCAGCCCTTGGAACCAGTGCTCGGCGTGGGCGATGTCGGGATCGGAGATGATCGGGTTCTCGCCCATGATGTACATGCCGCGGACGCCGCTCTCCGGCTTCACGACCTCGGTGACCATGAGCCCCTTCTGGAGGGAGAGCGCCTCCGGAGCGAGGCCCCAGGCGCGGGCGAAGCGCTCGCGGACCGCCGGATCGGTCACGGACTGATAATCCGTGTACACGAAGGGAATCGCGCCGACATCGGACGCGCCCTGCACGTTGTTCTGGCCGCGCACCGGCATCATCGCCGCGCCCCAGCGGCCGATCATACCGCAGGCGAGCATCAGGTTGAGCAGCGCGGTGACGAGATCAGTGCCGTTCGCGTGCTGGGTCAGGCCCATCGCCCAGAGGGTGCTGGTGCGCGGCCCGCGGGCGTACAGCTCGGCGGCGCGCCGGATCAGCGCGGCGGGGACGCCGGTGATCTTGGCGGCGCGCTCGGGGGTGTAGGGCTGGACGCAGGCC
>DATDEG010000308.1:0-1912 GCA_036523465.1 bacterium | reverse complement strand
GCTGACGTAGGTCGTGCCCCACCCCTTGTCCGCCGCCACCTTCGTCAGCGCCGCCGTCAACGTCGTCTTCCCGTGGTCCACGTGCCCGATCGTTCCCACGTTCACATGCGGCTTCGTCCGCTCGAATTTCGCCTTCGCCATTGCTCGCTGCTCCTCGACTCGGTGTCCGGTATCCGGGATCCGGTGTCAGGCACGATACCCGGACCCCGGATACCGGTTACCTGACCCCGTCTTGGTTCTAGCCCTTCACCTTCGCGACGATCTCTTCCGCCTTCGACTTCGGCACTTCCTGGTAGTGACTGAACTGCATGCTGTAGATGGCGCGGCCCTGGCTCATCGAGCGCAGCGTCGTCGAATAGCCGAACATCTCCGACAGCGGTACGCTCGCCGCCACCACGTGCGCGTCGGCGCGCTGGGTCATGCCGCCGATCTTGCCGCGGCGCGACGACAGGTCCCCCATCACCTCGCCCATATAGTCGCCCGGCGTCACCACCTCGACGTCCATGATCGGCTCGAGCAGCACCGGGTGCGCCTGGCGCGCGGCCTCCTTCACGGCCATCGACCCGGCGATCTTGAACGCCATCTCGCTCGAGTCCACGTCGTGGGATGAGCCGTCCACCAGCTCCACCTTCACGTCCACCATCGGGTAGCCCGCGAGCACGCCGTTCTCCAGCGCTTCCTTCACGCCCTGCTCGACCGGCCCGATGAACTCCCGGGGCACGCTGCCGCCGACGACCTTGTCCTCGAACACGAACCCGGTCCCCGGCTGGCCCGGCTCCATGTTGATGACCACGTGGCCGTACTGGCCGCGCCCGCCCGTCTGGCGGATGAACTTGCCTTCCACGTACTCGACCCGCTTGCGCACGGTCTCGCGATAGGCCACCTGCGGGCGCCCCACGTTCGCTTCGACCTTGAACTCGCGCTTCATCCGGTCGACGATGATCTCGAGGTGCAGCTCACCCATGCCGGAGATGATCGTCTGCGCCGTCTCCGTGTCGGTATGGACCCGGAACGTCGGATCTTCCTCGGACAGCTTCTGCAGCGCGATCGAGAGCTTGTCCTGGTCGGCCTTGGTCTTGGGCTCGATCGCGACCGAGATGACCGGATTGGGGAACCGCATCGCCTCGAGGATGATGGCGTCGCCCTCGGTGCACAGCGTGTCGCCCGTCTTCGTGTCCTTCAATCCGATGGCCGCGGCGATGTCCCCGGCGCGGACTTCCTCGATCTCCTCGCGCTTGTTGGCGTGCATCTGCAACAGGCGGCCGATGCGCTCCCTGCGGTCCTTGGTGCTGTTGTAGACGTAGGAGCCGGCACTGAGGACGCCCGAATACACCCGGAAGAACGTCAGTTTCCCGACGTAGGGATCGGTCGCGATCTTGAACGCCAGCGCGGCGAACGGCGCCTCGTCGGAGGCGGGACGCTCGACGTGCGTCGCGTCGTGATGCGGCAGGTGCCCCTGGATCGGCGGCACGTCCACCGGCGCGGGCAGGTAGTCGACCACCGCGTCGAGCAGCTGCTGCACGCCCTTGTTCTTGAACGCCGCCCCGCAGATCACCGGGACCACGTGCCCGCCGATCGTCGCCTTGCGCAGCACGGTGCGGATCTCCTCCTCCGACAGGGCCTGCCCGTCGAGGTACTTCCGGAGGATCGCGTCGTCGGCCTCCACCACGGCTTCGAGCATCTCGTGCCGCATCTGGGCGACCTTGTCCTTCAGCGGCGCCGGCACCGGCCCTTCCACGTATTTCTTGCCCAGCGTCTCGTCGTCGTAGACGATCTCGATCTCACGGATCAGGTCGATGACGCCGGTGAACAGCTCCCCGGAGCCCAGCGGCAGCTGGATCGGAACCGCCTTCGCGCCGAGCCGCTCCCGCACCATCTTAAGGCAGCGGTCGAAGTCGGAGCCCACGCGGTC
>DATDEG010000307.1:0-8758 GCA_036523465.1 bacterium | reverse complement strand
CGAGCCCCGTCAGGCTTGGGATGCGGCGGCGAATGCGGCGCGCGCCGGCGCCGGCCTCGTCGTCGCCATCGGCGGGGATGGGACGCTCAACGAAGCGCTCAACGGCGTGATGTCGGCGGCGGAACCGCAGCGGCCGGCTCTTGCCTTCGTCCCGGGCGGAACCGCAAACATCCTCGCCCGTGCCTTGTGCCTACCGCGCAGTCTAGACGGCATTGGACGCGTCTTGTGGGCCGGCTACCGCCGGCGCATCGACGTGGGCCGCGTGAACGGCAGATCCCCGTCCAGGCTCACCCGGGCGGGTGTCGCCTGGTGTCCGGCAACCGTCGCCAGGCGATGGCACGCCCGGCAGCGGGAGGAGACCATGATGGAGAGTGTCTGGCAGTGGGGACTGTCCGTCATCGTCTGGATGCAATCCCTGCGTTCCCCGGTCGCGGATGCGATCTTCGCGGCCGGCAGCTTCCTCGGCGAAGAGGAGTTCTTCTTCCTGTTGTTTGCGACGCTCTTCTGGGCGATCGACGTGCGGGTCGGGTTCCGCATCGGCGTCACCTTCCTCATCTCCGTCTACCTGAACTCTCTGGCCAAGGTACTGATCGCCCATCCCCGGCCGTACGATCTCGATCCCTCGGTCGGCCTCGGTATCAGGCCGGGACTCGGTTACGGGATTCCCAGCGGGCACGCGCAGAACGCCGTCGTGATCTGGGGCGGGCTGGCGGCGTGGCGGCGCACCACCGCGGCGTGGATCGGCGCCGCCTTCGTCGCGGCACTCATCGGCATCTCGCGGATCTACCGCGGCGTGCACTTCCCCACCGATGTGCTGGCCGGCTGGGTGCTGGGCGCCGTCATCCTCTTCGTTGGGCTGACCTATGGGGCGAGGATCGCCGCCGCGATCGGACGGTGGTCGTTGGCCGGACAGATCCTCCTGGCCCTCGGTGGTCCGGCCGTCATGGCCGTGTTGTTCCCGGACTCCGGAGCCGTAACAGCGGCGGGAACGCTCGCCGGCGCCGGCTGCGGCATGGCCGTGGCGCTCCGCCGTCTCCCCTTGGACTCCGCTGGGGCGTTGTGGCAGCGCGTCCTGCGGCTTCTGCTCGGTCTCTTCATCCTGTTCGTGCTCTACGTCGGGCTCAAGATGGTCTTCCCCGGTGAAGGGAGTTCACTCTATCGGGCCTTCCGGTTCATCCGGTATGCCCTCCTCGGACTGTGGGTGACGCTCGGCGCGCCGTCGTTCTTCGACGTCCTCCGTCTGACCCGGCGAGCGGACCACCGTCCCGTCGCCGCGCCGACCAGAGCGTAGCGATGGGGCAACCCCGGGGCACTTCATTTGGACTCATCGCCGTCGCGCTGACCACCTCGATGGGGGTGCACGCCCTGCGCGGGTTTCTGGCGATGATCGTGTGGAACATCGCCGTGGAGCGGCCTGCGTTCGTGCTGGGGGGGATTGCCCTCATCGTCTACGCCGCGGGGCTTGCCGGATTCTTGAAGCCGCGCGTGGAGAGCGCGGGGATGAGAAACGGTCGGGCCGTCGCGTTCGCGCTCCTCTACGCGGCCGGCCACTACATCCGGTACCCGATCCTCACGCCCGCGCTGGCCCTCGCGGCGGCGGTGGCCTGGTTGTGGTTCTTCCCGGCGCTCATCGCCCGACTTTCGCGGGCGGGCCACATCGATGCGCTGTCGTCCGGCCTGTCCTTGGGGATTGCGGCACAACTCGCCCTGCAGACGGCGCTCCACGGACTCGACCTCCCGATGCTGCAGGGGATCTTGCCCGGGCTCGGAGCGACGGCACTGGCGGCCGCGCTGCTGGTGTGCTGGCGAGGCCTCGATGCAGAGCGAGGGTCCCAACCCGCATCCGGGCCGCGCCTGCCTGGATGGGGATTGATCGCCTTCGGACCCTACCTGACGCTGCAGCTGGTCCTGCTCGCAAACGTGGGGCGAGCGGAGATGCTCACCGGCCTGCGACTGCCGCTGGCCTCTGTGCCGGCGCTTCTCGGTCTTGCCGCGGGAGCCGCGGGCGTCGCCTACTTCGCGTCACCGCCGATCGGGCGCATCGCTGCCGCCGCGGGCGTACTCATCCTGCTGCAGCCCGCGTGGCTCGATCGGTATGGAGTGACACTCCTGCTGATCGCTCAGATCGCGTTATCCATCACCCTCGCGGAAGCACTCCGGGCCGCCGAGGTGCGCAGTCCATCTTCGACCTATGCCGGCGGCGCAGCCGGACTTCTGCTGGCGTTTGCCGCGATATTCCTCTACTACTCGCGCTATGAATGGCCCGCGCTCTGGCCCGTGCTTGCCGCGCTGGTCGCCCTTCCGGCCGTCGTGGGGCGCGCCGCGCCTCGACCTCGCCCGTCGATGACGCCTGTGTTCGTGATGGTCGTGGTCGGCGCGCTGGGGGTCGCACTCGGCGCCATCCCGGCGAGGTCTGCCGCACAGACGGTGATACACCCGCCAGATGAGCTGCGCGTCTTCGACTACAACATCCACATGGGGTTCGACGCGGAGGGACTCCCGGATCCCCAGGGCATCGCGCGTGTCCTCGACGACGCCGACGCGGACGTCATCGCCCTGCAGGAAGTCGGACGCGGCTGGACAGTCAACGGTGGTGCCGATCTCTTCGCCTGGCTGCGCTGGAGATTCCCGCGGTACCGCGCGGTATACGGTCCGATGAACGGCGCGTTGTGGGGCAACGCGATCCTCTCCCGCGTGCCGGTCAACGGCCAGGGGAGTCTGCGCTTTCCGGTCAGAGAGAGCAAGTTCCAGCGGGGCCTGACCTGGGTCACCCTTCCGGCGCCCCGTGGCGAGCTGCTCGTCATCGCCACGCATTTCGCCAACGAGGCGGCGGCGGAGGATGACCGCCTGGCCCAGGCCGGAGATCTCCTGGCCTTCTGGCAGTCGCGTCCGCGCACCATCATCATGGGAGACTTCAATGCCGAGCCGGACTCCGCGCCGATCACGCGGGTACTGGCCTCAGGACCGCGCGACGCCCTCGCCCCTCACGGGCTCCGGATGGCCGGCACCTATCCCTCACCGAGCCCGGCGATACGGATCGACTACGTCTTTGCGACGGCGGACATCGAGCCGGTGGCCGCGGCGATCCCGCAGACGACCGCGTCGGATCACCGGCCCCTCGCTGTGCGTCTGCGCGTGCCGTAAGAAGCGGCCGAGAAACGGAGGAACCGGCATGGCAGGAGAGCGGTTCTCGTGGCGCAATCCGACGTTTGCGTATGCCGACGCGCTCACGGGCGCGCGGCTCATCATGCTGCCGTACCTGATCTATGCCCTGGTGGTGCGAATTCCGGGGCTCGCCCTGACCACGCTGGCGGTGATGATCCTCACCGACCTCGTCGACGGGAGGATCGCCAGGCGGCTCGGGCAATCCCGGGCCTTCGGGGCGGGGTTCGACAGCGGCATCGACTTCGTCATCATCTATAGTCTGTTCACGACCTTCTTTGCGATCGGGATCCTCCGACGTTCCAACTGATGCTGGCCCTCGGGGTCGGCTTCGGGATCGGCTACGGCGCCTTCACGAGCGTGGAGTGGGCGCTGGCCACGGACGCCCTTCCCTCATCCGGCCAGGCCCGGGCCATCGAGAACTTGGGGGTGCCGTCCCAGGCCGGCGGCGCGGCCTGCGGGCGTGATGACACCGGCAGCGTGACGAGCCCAGCGACGGCGACCCCGATGAATCCCAGGGGGATGAAGCGTCCCATCCATGGCTGCTTGGCTGGCGCCTTCCTGCGCTCCTGTAGTATTGTGAACGCATGGTTGCGCGGCACGTGGCCGACGATCTGGTTGTCATCGACACGATGTACAACGGGACACCCGAGGCGATCGCGGCCTACCTGCTGCTGGGCAGGCGCCCCACGCTCATCGAAACGGGCCCCGCCTCGACCGTCGACGCGGTCTTCGCGGGGATGCGTGAGGCCGGCGTCGAGCCCGAAACCCTCGCCGCCATCGCCGTGACGCATATCCACCTCGATCACGCCGGCGGTGCCGGGACGATCGCGGCCCGCCTTCCTCAGGTGCAAGTCTACGTTCACACTCTGGGAGCCCCGCATCTCATCGACCCGGCGCGGCTACTGGCCAGTGCCGAACGGCTGTACGGGGCTGACCTTCCGCGGTTGTTCGGCCGGATCGTCGGCGTCCCGGCAGAGCGCGTGCACGCGGTTCGGGATGGTGATGAGATCCAGCTTGGTGACCGGCACATGCTCGCCCTCGACACGCCGGGGCACGCCCGTCACCACCACGCCTATTGGGATCCGATCCGGCGCGACCTCTTCACAGGCGACATCGCCGGCGTCGCCCTCCCGGGATCACGGTATGTACGTGCGCCGACTCCTCCGCCCGAGTTCGACTTGAGCTCCTGGCTCGGATCACTCGTCCGGCTCCGTGACCTCCATCCGTCGCGCCTTCTCCTCACACACTTCGGGGCCCATGAATGGCCGGACGAGCTGCTCGAACAACTGGAAGAACGGCTCTACGAGGTCGTCGAGACGGTGCGCCGGGCGCTCGCGCGGGGAGCGGACGAGACGGAAATCACACGGCAGGTACGCGAGACGGCGATGCGGGAGATCGCCGCCCGCGACGGGCCGGACGCGCCCCGGCGATATGAGGTGATCATGCCGGTCCGCCAGAGCGTGCTCGGCCTCATCCGATACATCGAGAAGTCGCAGGAAGCGACCCCGGCGTGATGGAGGCGCCCGGCCGCTACCATGACCCGGTGAGGTGAACCGATGCTGCTGAAGGGGAAGAGGGCGCTCATCATGGGCGTGGCCAACAAGCGCAGCATCGCCTGGGGGATCGCCGCGGCGTTCCACCGCGAGGGCGCGGAACTCGCCTTCACCTATCAGAATGAGCGGCTGAAGGAGAATCTTGACGAGCTCCTGGACACGATCGGCGGGCGGAGCGGTTTTCCGACCTACCCGGCCGACGTCTCCAGCGATGAGCAGCTGGACGGCCTCTTCGCCGACCTCGGCGACCGGTGGGGCCGGCTCGATGCCCTTGCGCACTGCATCGCCTACGCCGACCGGGAGGATTTGCTCCGCCCCGTCACCGAGATGTCCCGCGACGGCTTCGCCCTGACGATGAATATCAGCGCCTACTCTCTCCCCGCGGTCACGCGCCGGGCGGTCCGGCTGATGGAGGCCGGTGGGAGCATCTTCACCCTAACCTACGATGCCGTCGAACGCGTCGTGCCCGGATACAAAGTCATGGCGATCGCGAAGGCGGCGCTGGAGGCCGAGGTCCGCTACCTGGCCAGTGAGCTGGGTCCGAAAGGCGTGCGCGTCAACGCGATCTCCGCCGGGGCGCTGAAGACGCTGTCGAGCAGCGCCGTGAAGGGGATCTCGCGGCTCCGCGACCTCACCGAGGAGATAGCTCCGCTCCGCCGCAACATCACGATTGACGACGTAGGCGCCGTGGCGGTGTTCCTGGCCAGCGATCTCTCCAGGGCCGTCACGGGAAACACGCTCTACGTGGACAGCGGGTTCCACATCATGGGGATGGCATCGCTCCCCGGCGGCTCATCCTGACGCGCCATCCGGCCTCACTCGGACCTGACGACGCACAGCAACTCCCTCCGCGCATCCGCATCCGGTCACGAACCGGCCACAGCGCTCTGCAGGACATTCCACCAGTCGAACCGTTCTAGGTAAGACAGGTCGAACAGCATGACGCTGCCGAGCATCGCCAGCGACGTCTCGACCGCGGCGCGGAACCTGTCCGGCTGGCTTTCATAGAGCGTCAGCAGCAGAGACGGCACCAGGGCCGTCGCCCCGCCGACGAGCTCGTTGGCCATCAGCGCGCCGCCTTCGACGCTCATCCAGGCCGATGAGCCCTGATTGACCGCCTCGAAGTAGCGGACGGGCGTGTAGTACAGTCCGATCATCAGAAAGTCGTACATCTCGGCCACCGACGCCAGTCTCCATTCCTCGGTGATCCAGGGGAGGCTCGGAGTGGTCTTGGCCGCGGCCCAATTGACGCCCTCGTTCCAATACATCGGATACCAGCCGCCCACGTACGCGGAGAACGCTACGGCCGGCTTTGTCCCATGCACGACGTTCTCCGCAGCGCGGACGAACTTCTGGATGATGCTCGCCCGCCATGCGGTCCACTGCGGAAAGAGTGGCCCCTGCCGGACCTGGGTGCCGTTCGGCATCAAGATGTCCTGCGGCCACCCTTCGACGGGGCGGCCCAGCCAGGTCTCGAATTCGTGCCGGCTCAGATCCGAGAAGTCAGCGGTGACGTCGGGGAACCGCGCACGATCGAGGACGATCCCGTCCACGTCGTATCCGCTGACGACCTCTCGAATAACAGCCAGCTCATACAGCTGGACTTCGGGATTCACCGGGTTGGCAAAACTGATCGTCCCGACTTCCGTCGCTGGGATCAACTTCCCGTCCAGGCCCAGATGCTGGGCCTGCCACTGGGGCCGCTCGAACAGCGGCCCGCTCTTCGCGGGATTCAATCCTTCGCCGAACACGTTAACGGCGGCATGGACGCGGATGCCTCGGGCGTGTGCCTCGGCGATGATCACACGCAGGGGATCCAGGTCCTTCGGGAACCACTCCGCCGGCGGTGCATACACTGGTGCGGTCGTGCGTCCCGCCCGCAGGGTGCGGATGTGGGGGGCGAAGGAACTCTCATAGACTACGTACCCCCAGGCGTTCTTCGCCTCGGGAATGATGTCGGTGACGCCCGCGGCCTTGGCGCGGTCGAGCACCGCGGCGATCCGCTCGCGCGAAGCAAACGTCGGGAGGTTGGCAGAGGGCTCCATCCATACCGCGATGCGCGGCGGGGGCACCGCCGCCCATGCCCGCGGTGGTGTGGCCGCGAGCAGGACGAGGAGGAGGACGAAGGCCGGCGCGCGCACTCTCCGGTATTTCAGCGGCACGGCAGGAATTCCCCCGGACACCCCCCAACCTACTCGATGCCGCATTTTCCACAGACCACCCCAGGAGGTCGGTGCCTTTGGCAATGCTGATGCAGGTCGACCCACGCCGGGAGTTTCCCCGGCGATTCGTTCCCCAGGGAGCGGACATGGGGGAGTGGTCGCAGATCGAGCCGCTGTTTCAAGAACTCCTCCGGCGCCCGATCACCTCGCTGCCCGAGCTCGAGCAGTGGCTGGTCGACTGCTCTGAGCTCAGCGGCGCCCTCGCCGAGGAGCGCACACGGCGCTACATCGCGATGACGACGCAGACCGACGATCAGGCCCGCGAGCAAGCGTACCAGGAGTTCATCGAGCAGATCGATCCCAAGACGAAGCCGATGTGGTTTGCCATCGAATCGGCCTACCTGACGAATCCCTACCGTAAGCAGCTGCCGATGAATCAGTACGCGGTGATGGACCGCATCGTCGAGACGAACGTGACGCTATTCCGCGAGGCGAACGTTCCCCTGGAGACTGAGGACGCCCTCCTGGCCAAGGACTATCAGAAGATCACCGGGGCGATGACGATCCCCTACCGGGGCGAGGAGCTCACGCTGCAACAGGCCGCCAAGTTCCTGGAGGAGCCGGACCGCGCCGTCCGCCAGGAGGTCTGGGGGCTCGTCGCCCGCCGGCGGCTGCAGGACCGAGAGGCGATCGAAGGACTCTACGACAAGATGATCGCGCTGCGCACGCAGATCGCCCGCAACGCGGACTTTCCCGACTACCGCGACTACATCTTCAAGCGCCGGCGCCGGTTCGATTACACGCCCGAAGACTGCTATCAGTTCCACGCCGGCGTCGAGCAGGCCGTGCTGCCGCTCGTCAACCGCATCTACGAGCGGCGCCGCCGGATGCTGGGGGTTCCGGGCCTGCGGCCGTGGGACACGCTCGTCGATCCGCTCGGCCGCCCGCCACTGCGGCCCTTCGCGTCCACCGAGCAGTTCGTCCGCGGCACCGAGGAGATCTTCCGGCGCATCGATCCTGCCCTGGGCGATCAGTTCAAGTTCATGTGGGACGAACAACTCCTCGATCTGGAGAGCCGCAAAGGGAAGGCGCCCGGAGGCTACCAGAGTACGCTGCACGAGCGGCGCTGGCCGTTCATCTTCATGAACGCGGTGGGCCGTGACGAGGACGTCCGAACGCTCCTCCACGAGGGAGGCCATGCCTTCCACCAGCTCGCCTCGCGCGAGCAGCCGCTCATCCACTACCGGACCTGCCCGTATGAGTTTGCCGAAGTCGCCTCGATGGGCATGGAGCTGCTGGCCGCTCCCCACCTCAAGGTGTTCTACGGAAACGACCAGGATTACAAGCGAGCCTACCGCAACACCCTCGAGGACGCGGTAGTTCTCTTTCCCTGGATCGCGACCATCGACGCGTTCCAACACTGGGTATACACGAACCCCACGCAAACGCGTGAAGAGCGGCGGCGGGCCTGGACCGCGCTCTTCGTGCGGTTCCAGCCCTGGATCGATTGGAGCGGCGGCTACGAGGAGGAGCGCGATTTCGCCTGGCACCGTCAGCTCCACCTGTTCGCGGTCCCCTTCTACTACATCGAGTACGGCATCGCGCAGGTCGGCGCGCTGGAGGTCTGGCTGCAGAGCCGGTCCGATCACCGCGGAGCCGTGGAACGTTACTGGCGGGCGCTGTCGCTTGGGGGAAGCCGGCCCCTCCCGAAGCTGTTCGAGGCCGCCGGGGCGACGTTCAAGTTCGACGCGGCGACGCTCCGGCCGCTCGCCGATGCCGTCGGCGAAGAGCTGGACCGCCTGCAAGAGTAACGCCGCGCCGTGCTGCAGCGTCTCGCGAGGGCCAACCTTCGTTGGTCAAGTTGACTCGGTCCGGACC
>DATDEG010000306.1:0-8464 GCA_036523465.1 bacterium | reverse complement strand
CGCGCGAAGGCGACGAAGGTGAGGTTCACGGAGTTCAGCATGAGCTCGATCGACATGAAGATGACCAGGGCATTCCGGCGGACGAGGACGCCCGTGACGCCGAGCGTGAACAGCACAGCGCTGAGGGCGAAGTAGGCGCCGGGCGGAACCGTCACCGCGTCCCCCCCGCCGGAGCGCCGATGACGACCGCGGCGACGATGCCGACCAGCAGGACGATCGAGGCGAGCTCAAACGGCAGCACGTATCCGGTGAATAGCGACGCGCCCACGACCTGGGCGCTCCCGAACCCTTCGGGAAGACCGGCCGTCTGTGCGGAGGGACGCGTGACCACCACCGCAACGATGGCCGCGAGGAAGACGGCAACCAGCGGATACGCCGCCTGGCGCTGGCCCCGCAGCTTCTCCGGGCGCGCTTCACCCGAGCGCGCGTGCAGCAGCATAATGACGAACAAGAACAGCACGACGATCGCGCCGGCGTAGATGATGACCTGCAGGGCGGCGATGAACTGCGCGGCGAGCACGAGGTAGAGGACGGACAGGCTGCCCAGCACGAGCAGCAGGGCCAGCGCGCTGCGCACGGGAAGCCGGCTGGCGATGACGCCCACGCCGCCGACGAGCGCGCCCAGAGCGGCGAGCGCGAAGAGGACGGGCTCCATCGCCGCTAGACCTCGCGCCCCGGATCGCGTCCCGACGCCCCCGGGTAGGGCTCCGTCAGCATCGGTTTCGTGTAGATGAGATCCTCCTTGGTGAAGGCGGCGAGCTCGTACTCCCGCCCCAGGACGATGGCTCCGGTCGGGCAGGCCTCTTCACAGAAGCCGCAGTAGATGCACCGGAGCTCGTTGATCTGGAAATCCGTGGCGAACCGCTCCCCCTTGCTCACCTGGTGTTCAGGGGTGTTTTCCGCGGCTTTCACGTAGATGGCCTGCGACGGACAGACGATGACGCACAGCTCGCACCCGACGCAGCGCTCCATGCCGTCCTCGTAGAGGGTGAGCCAGTGCCGGCCCTTGAAGCGGCTCTGCACGGCGGTGCGCTTCACCTCCGGATAGCGGATGGTGATCGGCGGCTTGAAGAGATAGCGGAAGGTCACGCCCAAGCCCTTCAGCATCACCCATCCCTGGCGGAGGTACCGCCGCATCCCGCCGGCGCCTGCGTCGCGCCCCCGGCCGTCCCGGCCGCGCTCTCCCCTCTCTCCGCTGCCGGTCACGCTCATCCTTGTCCCAAGACGATCAGCACAGCCGTCACGGCGAGATTGGCCAGACCGAGTGGAACGAGGAGTTTCCATCCAAAGGCCATGAGCTGGTCGTGCCGGACCCGGGGCAGCGTCGCCCGGAGCCAGATGAAGAAGAAGATGAAGACAAATGTCTTCAAGAGGAACCATATGACCGGCGGGAGGAACGGCCCGTTCCACCCGCCGAGGAAGAGCGTGGTGATGAGCGCGCTCATCGTCACGATCCCGATGTACTCTCCGGCGTAGAACATGGCGAACTTGAAGCCGCCGTACTCCGTCTGGTAGCCGGCGACCAGCTCCTGCTCGGCTTCGGGGAGATCGAACGGCGCGCGGTTCGTCTCGGCGATCGCCGCGACGAGGAACAAGAGGAACCCCAGCGGCTGCAGCACGATGAACCACAGATGCTCCTGCGCCCGCACGATCTCCACCATGCTGAGCGTTCCAGCGCTCAGCACGACGGAGAGGACGGCCAGCCCAAGGGCCAGTTCGTAGCTGATGAGCTGCGCGCTGCTCCGCAGGCTTCCGAGGAGCGCGTACTTACTGTTCGATGCCCACCCCCCCAGGATGATGCCGTAGACGGCGATCGACGACGCGGCGAGGACCAGCAGGATGCCGATATTCACGTCCGCGAGGTAGAGCGTGACGCGCCGCCCCAGCAGGACCACCTCGGGTCCCACCGGGATGACGGCGTAGACGAACAGTGCCATCGTCATGGAGATCATCGGGGCGACCAGGTAGATCACGGCATCGACCTGGGCGGGCTGGAAGCTTTCTTTGAAGAGCAGCTTCACGCCGTCCGCCAGCGGCTGGAGCAGCCCCAGCGGGCCGACGCGGTTCGGTCCATAGCGCACCTGGAACTTGCCGAGGAGCCGGCGCTCGAGCAGTGTCATGTAGGCGAAGGTCGTGAGCAGCAGCACGATGACCACGGCGCTCTTCAGCGCCGCCTCCACTAGTATCGCCGTCACCGGCCGCCCTCCGGCTCGTCACCCGCGCCGGCCACGGCGGCGAGCACCTGCACGCGGACTCGGGAGACCGGCCGGGAGGCGTCGACGAGGGCGTTCAGGGGCGCGGCGTCGTAGCCTCGCGGCACGTACACCTGACCTGGGAGAAGCGCGGGCCGCACGAGCGCGCGCCGCGCGATGGACCGATCCGCGGCGGTGAGCACGATCGGGTCGCCGTCGGTGATGCCCAGCCTGCCCGCGTCCTGCGGGTGCAGCAGCGCCCACGGGGCGCCGGCGAGGTCGGCGATCGCCCGCGATCGAGAGGACATGCTCCCCTGGTCGAAGAGAGTCGATCCTGGGATGAGGACGAGCGAATCCCCCGCGTCGGTTGCCTCGGGTGAAAGATCGCCGTCGGCCCCTCGGACGGGGTTCGGGTCCGAGGGGTCCCCGTGTAGTGCAGTTCGGGGAGAGGCCCGAACCCCGTCCGGGGGCTGCGACTCTGGACCTGGACCGGCGAGCGGGAGGACTGCGCCGACCTCCAATCCTGGGATCAGGGTCCGCATCTCATCGAAGATCTCTTCCCACGCGCTGTAGGCGATGGGATGTCCCATCCGCGCGGCCAGGCCCGAGAGGATGACCGCGTCGCCACGGGCTTCACCGGGACCTGGGGCGGCCCGGCGGAGGCGTTGGACGCGCCCTTCGATATTGCTCACCGTGCCGTCTTTCTCAGGCAGGACCAGCGTGGGCAGGACCACGTCCGCCGTCGCCGCCGTGGCAGTAAGGAAGGCATCGTGGGCAACAACGAACGGCACCCGTGCCCGGGCGGCCGTCCACTGCCGCCCATCGGGGACGTCGGTCGCGGGATCCGTCCCCAGGACGTAGAGGACGTCGAGATCGCCCCGTGACGCGGCTTCGAGCATCCCCGGTGAGGAGAATCCTCTCCCTCCTGCGATCGTCGCCCCCCATGCAGCCGCGAGCGTGCCGGCCGCCTCTTCGAGCCTGCGGCCTCCCGGACCGCGCTCCGGGAGCAATCCGGCCAGCGCCGCGCCGAACGCGTTGCCGCGCCCCCGCATCACCGAAGGCGTGCTCGTCCATCGCGCAGCGAGGTCGCCCAGGCGCTGCCAGATCTCCCTGCCATCGGGCGCGTCCAGGGCGAGTGCGCCCGCGAGGACGAGAGGCCGCTGCGCTGTGGCGAGCGTCTTGGCGGCGAGCGCCAGGCGCCCTCGCGCTACGCCGCCGAGATCGGCGTCCGGCTCACGACCCGCGACGGCGGCCTGGAGGCCTGCCAGGACCGCAGCGCCTTCACCGTAGCGGTGCACGAGGTGGTGCGCGATGTCGCGGTCGACTTCGAGGGCCTTGGGCGTGACCGCGATGACCACCGCGCCCCGATCGACGGCCTGCTTCATGCGCAGCCACAGGACGGGATACTCTTCCGTCACGTCACAGCCGGCGAGCACGACACAGTCGGCCCGGTCGATGGCGGCGATCGGCGCGCGCAGGCCCCAGGCAACGTCGAGGCTGACGCTCCCGGCACGGGCGTCGGTCCGGTGATCGAGGTGGGCTGTGCCGACGACGGTGCGGAAGAACCGTCCGGCAACGTACGCGTCCTCGTTGGTGAGCCGGGGACCGGCCAGGACCCCGACACGTGAACCGGCCGACCGCAGGCGGGAGGCCACGAGATCAAGCGCGGCATCCCAACTCGCGCTCTGGAGGCGCCCCTCCCGGCGGATCAGCGGCTGGCGCAGCCGGTCCTCGTGGCGGAGGTAGCTGTGGCCGAAGAAGCCTAAGTCGCAGAGCCACACATCGTTGATCTCCGGCGCCTCGCGGGCCCGCACTCGTGTGAGGTCGTCGCCGCGCGCGTCGAGCCACACCGCGCACCCGACGCCACAGAGCGTACACACACTGGCCGTCGTGCGGTTGTCCCAGGGGCGGGAGACGAAGCGATAGCTGCGGCTGGTCAAGGCCCCGACCGGACAGATGGCGATCGTGTTCCCGATGAACTTCGATGCCACCGGAAGTGTGAACGGTGTGTTGATGTTGCTCCCAAAACCGCGCTCGAAGCCCTTCAGCGCGTCGTCGCCGGCGATGATCTCGCCGAAGCGCACGCACCGCCAGCAGAGGATGCACCGCTCGCGATCCAGCACCAGGACCGGTCCGAGGGAGACCGGCTTGGCGAAGTCTCGCTTCACTTCCGTATACCGGCTGGCTCCGGGGCCCCAGCGGTAGGTCTGGTCCTGGAGCGGGCACTCGCCCCCCTTGTCGCAGATCGGGCAGTCCAGGGGGTGATTGATGAGCAGGTACTCCAGGATCGCTTCTTGGCCGGCCCGCGCTTCCGGAGTGTCCGTCCGCACGACCATGCCCTCGGCGGCTTCGAGGGTACACGAGGTCTGGAGCTTCGGCGCGTTGGCCACGTGCACGAGGCACATCCGGCACGCTCCGAGCGGCGGCATGCGGTCGTGATAGCAGAAGATCGGGATCTCGATCCCGATCCCACGGGCCGCCTGGTAGATGGTCGTGCCTTTGATCACACTGACCGTACGGCCGTTGATCGAGAGCGTGACGGTAGGGGGCGGGCTGCTCATCCCTCGGCGTGTGCCCTCACGTCGCAGGTTCCCGTCCGGATGTGATGATCGTACTCTGATCTGAAGAAGCGCAGGGACGAGGCGATCGCCGGAGGAACGCTCTCCCCCAGCGGGCAGAAGCAGGTACCGGTCATCCCCTTCGCGATGCCCTGGAGAAGCTCGATGTCGGAGTCCTGACCGCCGCCGCGGAGGATCCGTTCGTACACTTGACCGAGCCACACGGTGCCCTCGCGGCAGGGCGTGCATTTGCCGCACGATTCATCGCGATAGAACTCGACGGCGCGGGCCACGATCTCGATCATGCAGGCCGTGTCGTCCATGACGATGAGCGCCGCGGATCCCAGCATCGATCCGTAGACGTCGAGCTTCATGAGGTCGTAGTCCATGGGAACATCCAGGTAGGCGGCACTGAGGATGGCCGACGACGAGCCGCCCGGGAAGCACGCTTTGAACGTCCGGCCGGGCCGCATCCCGCCGGCGAGCGCGATGACCTCCCGGATGGGGGTGCCGAGCGGCACCTCGTAGACGCCGGGCTGCTGGACGTGCCCGCTCACCGAGACGAGGATCGGCGAGCCCTGCGCCTTGTACCATTCGGCCCCGCCCGAGAGGATCCAGGCGACGTGGCAGAGGGTCTCGACGTTGTTGAGCGCGGTCGGCTGCATGTAGAGCCCCTTCACCGCGGGGTAGAAGGGCGGCTTGAGCCGCGGCATCGCCCGCCGGCCCTCGAGCGATTCGAGCAGGCCGGTCTCCTCGCCGGCGATGTACGCGCCGGCGCCGGTGGCAAGGATGATGTCGAGGTCGTACCCGCTGCCCAGCACATGCTCGCCCAGCACCCCCTGCGCGTATGCCTGGGCCAGCGCGCGCTCGAGGATCGCTCGGCCCTTGTAGAACTCCCGGCGCAGATAGATGAACGCCTGCCGCGCCCCGATGGCATAACTGCCGATGACGATCCCTTCGATCAGCCGGTGAGGGTCGCCCTCGATGAGCGTGCGGTCCTTGAACGTGCCGGGCTCTCCCTCGTCGGCGTTGACCACGAGGTATTTCGTGACCGCGGGATCCTTGGGGAGGAACTTCCACTTCCGGCCGGTCGGGAAGCCGGCCCCACCGCGGCCCCTCAATCCGGAGCGATCGACCTCCTCGGTGACCTGCTCCGGCGGCATCGCCAGGGCCTTGCGCAGTCCCTCGTATCCCCCGCGGGAGACGTAGGCCTCGTACTCTCCCTGATCGGCCTCCCTGATGTACTTAAGAAGGAAAGGCTCGCCCATGTCTAGCGATCCTCTTCGTGTGGGGCAAGGGGGCCTTGAGTCTGAGGGCTCCCCATGTCGAGCAGGTCGTCGATCCCCTCCGGAGTGACCGGTCCGTACCGTTCCGTTCCGACCATCACCACCGGCGCTTCCTCACACGCCCCCAAGCATTCGGCGGTCCGCAATGTGTAGGCGCCGTCGGGAGTCGTCCGCCCGACCTCGATCCCGAGACGTTCCCGCAATCTGGTCAGGACCCGGTGGCATCCGTTCAGCATGCAGGAGATATTCGTACAGACCTGGATGAGGTCGCGTCCGACCGGCTCGAAGTAGAACAGGTGGTAGAACGAGGCGACCGACACCACCTCGCTCTCGGCGAGATCCAGGATCTGCGCCACCTCGGCCACGACGTCCGGACGCAGGTATCCGGCTTCCTCCTGGGCCACGAAGAGCGCC
Organism: bacterium; assembly: GCA_036523465.1. GTDB lineage: Bacteria > Sysuimicrobiota > Sysuimicrobiia > Sysuimicrobiales > Kaftiobacteriaceae > Kaftiobacterium. Next base: position 2,014 of record DATDEG010000306.1, on the reverse strand, counting down.
CCCAAGAGCGCCGACTGCCGGCGCGGGAACTGCGCCATGAGCCTCCTGATCTCGGTCCTCGCCGCTTCAGATAGTGCCACGCTGCGTCATGCCCCCCGCGCTCCGAACCGCGTGCGCGAACTTGGATCTCCTGGGCGTGCGCTTCCGGCCGCCCCTAGCGATCGACGTCTCCGAGAATGATGTCGATGCTGGCAATCGCGACGACGACATCGGAGACCATGTTCCGGAAGATCATCACCGGCAGCGCCTGCAGGTTGTTGAAGGACGGCGCGCGCACGCGGGCGCGAATCGGATGGTTGCTCCCGTCGCTCACGAGGTAGTATCCTTTCTCGCCCCGCGGCGACTCGACCGCCGAATAGACCTCCCCGGCCTCCGGGTGGAATCCCTCGCTGACGAGCTTGAATTGATGGATGACCGCTTCCATGCTGCGCACCAGCTCGGCCCGGGGCGGCAGAGCCACCTTGCGGTCGTCCACCATGATGGGTCCGTCGCGCAGACGGCCGAGCGCCTGGAGAATGATGCGCCGGGCCTGGCGCATCTCTTCCATGCGCACGGTGTAGCGGTCGAAGGTGTCGCCGCGCGACCCCAGCGGCACATCGAAGTCGTAGGTCTCGTACCCCCCGTAGGGGAACGCCTTCCGGACATCGTAGTTCACGCCGCTGCCCCGGCCGATCGGTCCGGTGCAGCCGTACCGGAGCACGTCGTCGTAGGAGAGGACGCCGATCCCCTCCGTGCGCCCCCGCCAGATGAGGTTGTCGGTCAGCAGCCGCTCATACTCGTCGAGCCGCCCGGGGAGATCCTCGACGAATCCGCGCACGCGTTCGGTGAACTCCGCTGGGACGTCCCACTGCAGCCCGCCCACGCGCATGTATCCGTGCATCATGCGCTGCCCGGAGACCATCTCGAAGATGTCCATGACGCGTTCGCGATCGTTGAAGCAGTACATCAGCATGCTCGTCACGTTCACGTCGATCGCCGACGTCCCGAGCCAGACGAGATGGCTGGCGATCCGGGAGAGCTCGGCGAGGATGACACGGATGACCTCGGCGCGCTCCGGAGCGCGCACGCCGAGGAGTTTTTCTACGGCGAGCACGTAGGCGTGCTCCTCGATCATCGTGGCGAGGTACTCGATGCGCGGGGGGAAGACGATGTTCTGATGGTACGTGCGGGTCTCCATCTCCTTCTCGAAGCCGGTGTGCAGGTACCCGATGACCGGCTCGGCGCGGAGGATGACCTCGCCCTCCAGTTCGAGCATGAGGCGCAGCACCCCGTGCGTGCTCGGGTGGTGGGGACCCATGTTGAGGACGATGGTCTCGCGGGTCAGCGCGCTCATCGCGGCGGCGTCGGCGGGGTCCGCGGAGTCCTGGGGATGATGGCGCTCGGCACTTTAGGGGTATGGCCGATGAACTCCACCGGCTCCTCCACCAGCGCATAGTCTTTGCGCAAGGGGTAGCCTTCCCAGTCGTCGGGCATGAGGATGCGCTTGAGATCGGGATGCCCGCCGAAGCGGATCCCGAACATGTCGAAGACCTCGCGCTCCAGCCAGTTGGCCCCGGGATATACCGGCGTCGCGGACGGCAGCACCGGATCCCCAGCCTCCACGCGTACCTTGAGCCGGAGGCGCCCCGGGGTCATGTAGTTAGTGACCAGATACACGACCTCGAACCGAGGTTCCGCGGGCAAGCGGTCCACCGCCGTCAGATCGGTCAGCACCGCGAACCCGGCCTCGCGCGCACGTGCCAGGACGTCGAGCAGTCGGCCGCCCGCGATCAGCAGCGTCAGCTCGTCGCGGAAGCGTTCCTCCGCCTCGGCCAGCCCGGCCAGATCCCGGGCCAGGGCCTCCACGGCGGGGGCGATCACGAAGGCCTCCGCGCGGGACGGCCGCGGGCGATGAGCTCCTGAAGTTTCGTGAATCCGAAGAGCAGCGCCTCGGGCCGAGGCGGGCAGCCCGCGACGTAGACATCCACGGGCACGAGCTTGTCCACGCCTTGGACGAGCGCGTAGTTGTTGAAGA
>DATDEG010000305.1:0-17704 GCA_036523465.1 bacterium | reverse complement strand
CGATCCACTAAAGAGGACGCAGGTCCATCGGACGCCCTCCGTCCCGGTACGGATGGGCGTTTTCCTTTCTGAGGAGGCGCGGCGCGGCATGACGTTTCAGGACGTGATTCTCGCCCTCGAGCATTTCTGGGCGCGGCAGGGATGCGTGATCGAGCAGCCCTACGACGTCGAAGTCGGCGCCGGCACGATGCATCCCGCGACGTTCCTCCGCGCGCTCGGCCCTGAGCCCTGGCGCGTCGCCTACGTCCAGCCCTCCCGGCGCCCGTCCGACGCCCGCTACGGCGAGAACCCAAACCGGCTCGGTAAGTACTTCCAGTACCAGGTCATCCTCAAGCCTTCACCCGACGACGTCCAGGACGTCTATCTGGAGAGCCTGGGCGCGCTGGGGCTGGATCTGCGCGAGCATGACGTGCGCTTTCTCGAGGACGATTGGGAAGCGCCGACGCTCGGGGCGTCGGGATTAGGCTGGCAGGTCTTCCTCGACGGCCAGGAGATCACCCAGTTCACGTATTTCCAGCAGATGGGCGGCCTGGAAGCGCGTCCGGTGTCCGTGGAGATCACGTACGGGATCGAGCGCATCACGATGTTCATCCAGCGCCGGGCGAATGTCTACGAGATCGAGTGGGCGCCCGGCGTGTCGTACGGGGAGATCAGGCATTCAGAGGAAGTGGAACAGTCACGCTACGGGTTCGAGGTCGCCGACGTCGCGATGCTCCAGCGGTGGTTCGACGACGCCGAGGGAGAAGCCGCCCGCCTCCTCGCCCAGGGACTGGTCCTCCCGGCTTATGACTATGTCCTGAAGTGTTCGCATCTGTTCAACCTGCTCGAAGCGCGGGGGACGATCGGCGCTGCTGAGCGGACCACGCTGATGACCCGTTCGCGCGCACTGGCCCGGCAGGTCGCGGAACGCTACGTCGCGCGGCGCGAAGAGCTGGGTCATCCACTCCTGGGAGCGTTTCAGCCGGCGAAGCCGGCGCGCCGGCGACGGCCCTCGTCGAAGCATCCGGCACGACATCCGGCGGAACGCCGTACGACTCCCCGTGCCTGATCTCCTGCTCGAGATCGGGACCGAGGAACTTCCACCCAAAGATGCCGGCGCGGCGTCCGAACAGCTCGGCCGGTCCGTCCAGACCGCGCTGGACGAGCTGCGGCTGTCATCCGGCGGCATCTCCGTGTTCGCCGCCCCGCGGCGCCTCGCCGTCCTCGCCTCCGACGTCGCGGCGCGACAGCGCCCTTCCGAGCGAAGGGTCCGCGGTCCCGCCGCCGCGGCGGCGTTCGATGCCGGCGGGAACCCGACTCAGGCGGCGTTGGGATTCGCCAGATCACAGGGCGTGCCCGTGGAATCGCTCGAGATCACCGAGGACTCCACGGCGCGGCGCTACGTTGTCGCCGTACAGCGCGACGCGGGGAGGGCCGCCCAGGACGTCCTGCCCGATGCCCTCGTGCGGGCGGTCGGCGCGCTGACCTTCGCCAAGACGATGCGATGGGGCACGGGCGAGATGCGATTCGCTCGTCCGATCCGCTGGGTGGCGGCGTTGCTCGGACGGCAGGTGCTGCCCGTGGCGATCGCGCGGGTCCGGGCGGGCCGGATCACGTACGGCCACCGCACACTTGCCCCGGGCCGGATCAACATCAACGAGCCCTCACGCTACCAGAGCCTGCTGCGCCGGGCGATGGTCCTCGTCGACCCGCAGGAACGCCGCGAAGTTATCGAAGCCCAGGGCCGCGAGCTCGCCGCCGGCGCGGGGGGCCGGGCGGTGCTCGATCCCGCTCTGGTCGACGAGCTCGTCATGAGCGTGGAGCATCCGCAGGCGCTGCGTGGTGCATTTCACGCTGACTATCTCACGCTGCCGCGCGAGGTGCTCGTCACCGTGATGCAGCACCACCAAAAGTATTTTGCCGTCGAAGACGCCGGGAGCCGTCTCCTGCCGGTGTTCATCGCGGTGCGCGACGGTGGAGCGGAGCACCTCGATACGGTGCGGCAGGGACATGAGTGGGTGCTCGCGGCGCGCCTGGCCGATGCACGCTTCTTCTTTGAGGAAGACCGCAAACACCGGCTCGAGGAGCACGTCCCCAGGCTCGATCATCTCGTGTTCCTGGCACAGCTCGGAACCGCGGGTGAGAAGACGCGCCGGCTGCTATTGTTGGCGCGGAGACTGACCGCGGACCTGCGGCTCGATGCCCCCACCGCCGCGGCCCTCGAGCGGGCCGCGCTGCTGTGCAAAGCCGATCTTGTGACGCACCTCGTCGGCGAGTTTCCCGAACTTCAGGGCACGATCGGCCAGATCTACGCGGGGTTGGATGGCGAGGCCGCCGAAGTGGCGCGGGCCATCGGCGAGCACTACCGTCCGGCGAGCGCCGGCGATAGTCCGCCCAAGACCCGCATCGGCGCCCTCCTGGGCCTCATCGACAAGATTGACACGCTCGCCGGGGCCATCGACTCCGGTCTGACCCCGAGCGGTTCGCAGGATCCCTTGGGGCTGCGCCGCGCGGCGCAGGGTATCGTCGAGATCATCCTCATGCTGCGTCTTGTGCTGCCGCTAGGGCCGTTTGTCTCCCGCGCGGCCGAGGCGTTTGCAGGTACGGAGCGCCGGCCGGGGGGTATCGCCGAGGTTGTCGAGTTCCTGCGCCAGCGCCTGCGCGCCTCCCTCATCGAGCGGGGCATCCGCTATGACATCGCTGACGCTGCGCTGGCCGTGAGCGAGGACGACATCCTGGCCGCGAGCGCGCGGGCAGAAGCGGTGGCGGGGGCGGTGGGGGAGGCGCGATTCGCCGCGCTCTATGTCGGCTTCGACCGGGCCTCACGCATCGTCACGGGCGAGGCGGCCGAGGCCGTGAATCCCGCGCTGTTCGAATCAGACGCAGAGCGGACGCTCTTCGAGGCGGTGCGGGAGGTCGGCGGACCGGTGCGCGCGGCCGCCGCGGAGGGCGACTTCCGGCGGGCCATGGACCACCTCCAGTCGCTCGTTGCGCCTGTGAACCGTATCTTCGACGACGTCCTGATCATGGCGCCGGATCCCCGCGTGCGCGCGAACCGCCTGGCTCTCCTGCGCGAGGCGGCGGCAACGTTCCGCGTGGTGGCTGATTTCTCGAAGATTGTGATGACGGACGAGCAGAAGGGCGTCGTACTGGGGGCTAGGGAATAGCCTGCCGATTCGGTATGATGAGTCTCGTGATCTCGAGACGAGGTGAATGATGGCGAAGGCAATGAACCGTTCAACGAAGCATCCCGTGCCGGCGAAGGGTCGCCCGCAGGCGGCGAGGCGCGCGGCGGTGAAACCCGCGGCCAAGACGCGGACGGCCAAGCGGTCCGGACGGTGGACCCTCCTGTTCGAGGAAGGGGACGCCTCGATGCGCGAACTCCTCGGCGGGAAGGGTGCCGGGCTTGCCGAGATGAGCCGGATCGGTCTGCCCGTGCCCCCGGGGTTCACGATTACCACGGAAGCCTGCCTGGAGTACTACCGCCGGGACCGGAGTTTCCCGGCCGGTCTGATGGACGAAGTCCGGGCACGCATGCGGACCATCGAGGCAAGGGCGGGCAAGCGCTTCGGCGACCCCGGAAATCCGCTGCTCGTCTCGGTGCGGTCAGGGGCGAAGTTCAGCATGCCCGGCATGATGGATACCGTGCTCAACCTCGGGCTCACCGCGCGGACGGTCGAGAGCTTGGCCCGCCGGACCGGCGACCCGCGCTTCGCGTATGACAGCTACCGCCGGTTCATGCAGATGTTCGGGAACGTCGTCCTCGGCCTCAAGCACGAGCACTTCGAATCCGCGCTCGAGGCCCTCAAGCGGCGCCGCGCCGTCACCCTGGACACCGCGCTCACCGCCGCAGATCTCCAGAGTCTCGTCGAGGACTACCGGAAGATCGTCAAGGAGCGGCTCGGCCGGTCGTTTCCGGATGATCCGTGGGAACAGCTCGAGATGTCGATCCACGCGGTGTTCGAGTCCTGGAACAACCCCCGCGCGATCACGTACCGCAACTTCAACAAGATCCCGCACGATCTCGGTACGGCGGTGAACATCCAGACGATGGTGTTCGGCAACATGGGCGCGAGTTCGGGGACCGGCGTGGCGTTCACGCGCAACCCGGCCACCGGAGAGAAGGCGGTGTATGGTGAGTACCTCCTCAACGCCCAGGGGGAGGACGTCGTCGCCGGCATCCGCACACCGAAGCCGATCGGCGAGCTCCAGGGCGAGCTGCCCGAGGCCTACCGGCAGTTCATGGATACCTGCGCGCTGCTGGAGAAGCACTACCGCGACGTCCAGGACGTGGAGTTCACGATCGAGGACAAGAAGCTCTACATGCTGCAGACGCGCGCCGGCAAGCGGACGGCGCCGGCCGCGGTGAAGATCGCGGTCGACATGGTGCGGGAACGCCTGATCAGCAAGGAGGAGGCCGTGCTCCGCGTCGAGCCGGGCTCGCTCGAGCAGCTCCTCCATCCGAGGCTCGATCCGAACGCCAAGAAACAGATCATCGCGAAAGGGTTGGCGGCGAGTCCCGGCGCGGCATCCGGCATCGTCGTCCTCGACGCCGACAAGGCGGCCGAGCTCGGCCAGGCGCAGAAGGTCATCCTCGTCCGGCCGGAGACGAACCCCGACGACATCCACGGGCTCGTGGCCGCCAAGGGCGTGCTCACCAGCCGGGGGGGGATGACGAGCCATGCTGCCATCGTGGCCCGGGGGATGGGCAAGCCCGCGGTGGTCGGCGCCGAGACGATCCGCGTCGACGAGGAGGCGGGCACCTTCTCCGTGGACGGCGTGACGGTGCGCGCCGGCGACGTCATCACCATCGACGGATCCACGGGGGAGGTTATCACCGGCGAAGTGCCGGTCATCGAGCCTGCCCTGACGGGGGAGATCCAGGATCTCCTCACCTGGGCGGACGAGTTCCGGACGCTCGGCGTTCGGGCGAACGCGGACTATCCGCGCGACGCGGTGAAGGCGCGCGAGTTCGGCGCCGAGGGCATCGGTCTGTGCCGCACGGAGCACATGTTCATGGAAGAAGAGCGCCTGCCGATCATGCAGCAGATGATCATGGCCGGAACGGAAGCGGACCGCCGGGTGGCGCTGGACCGGCTGCTCGAGTTCCAGAAGGAGGACTTCAAAGGTTTGTTCCGGGAGATGGGGAGCCTCCCCGTCATCATCAGGCTCCTCGACCCGCCGCTCCACGAGTTCCTGCCGAGACTCGAGGATCTGCTCGTCGAGGTCACCGAACTGCGCCTGCGGGGGGAGACCGAGAAACTCAAGGAGCGCGAGGCCGTGCTCCGCCGGGTCCAGGCGCTCCACGAGTTCAACCCCATGCTCGGGCTGCGCGGGTGCCGGCTGGGCATCCTCTATCCCGAGATCAACGAGATGCAGGTCCGGGCCATCCTCCTCGCCGCCGTGGAGCTGAAGAAGGGGGAGCGTATCGACGTCGTTCCTGAGATCATGATCCCGCTTATCGGCATCACGAGCGAACTGCGGGTCGTGCACCAGCAACTGAAGGCGGTCGCCGAGCAGGTGGTTGCGGAGTCGGGGATCCCTGTGCGCTACATGTTCGGGACGATGATCGAGATCCCGCGGGCCTGCGTCGTGGCGGACGAGATCGCCGAGATGGCCGAGTTCTTCTCCTTCGGGACCAACGATCTGACGCAGACGATCTTCGGCTTCAGCCGCGACGACGCGCAGGGCAAGTTCCTGCACGTCTACCTGGAGAAGGGCATCCTCAAGGACGATCCGTTCCAGGTTCTCGACCGCGAAGGCGTCGGCGGACTGATGGAGATGGCCACGGAGCGCGGCCGGAAGACGCGGAAGAACCTCGAGGTGGGAATCTGTGGCGAGCACGGGGGCGAACCTTCGTCGGTCGAGTTCTGCCATCAGATCGGGCTCGACTACGTATCGTGCTCGCCCTATCGGGTCCCCGTGGCCCGTCTCGCCGCGGCGCAGGCGCGCTTGAAGGAGAAGACGCAGGTTACGAAGGACGTCTAGAGCTTGGGCGAGCGCTGCGCTCGGCAGGCGAGCCGAGCCGGTAGCGACGAGAGCCGCTTCTGATCCGGCGTTTTGCATGCCCCTCACACCGAGAGAAGTTACGGAGGCCTGGGAGGACGAGCGGCTCGACCCGCGCGCCGCCCGGGCTTCCGCATCACGCGGACGGGAGGTCCCCGAACCCGAAGACGATCTCCGCACCGCCTTTCAGCGTGATCGCGATCGGATCATCCACAGCAAGTCGTTCCGCCGGCTGAAGCACAAGACACAGGTCTTCCTCGCGCCCGAAGGGGATCACTACCGCACCCGCCTCACGCATACGCTGGAAGTGGCCCAGGTCGCGCGGACCGCCTCGCGCGCCCTGCGTCTCAACGAGGATCTCACCGAAGCCGTCGCGCTGGCGCATGACCTCGGGCACCCACCGTTCGGGCACGCCGGAGAGGCCGCGCTGGATGCGGCGATGGCCGGCGTGGGCGGGTTCAAGCATGACGAGCAGAGCCTCCGTGTCGTCGACCGTCTGGAAGTCCGCACGCGCTCCGACGGGATGGTCGTCCGCGGTCTGAATCTCACCTGGGAAGTGCGCGACGGGATTGCCGGGCACTCGAAGGGTCTCGCCGATCTACCGGCGGGGCCGCCGGAACGGCTCCCCGCCACCCTCGAAGGACAGATCGTGCGGCTTGCCGACCGGATCGCCTATGTCCACCATGATACGGACGACGCCGTGCGGGCCGGAGTGATCCGGGAGGACGAGGTTCCTCCCGCCGTTCGCGAGGTCCTGGGGGAGACGCGCGCGCGGTGGCTCGGCGTGATGGTGCACGACCTCGTCGGGCGCACGGCGAGCAGCGCGAGGGCCGTCTTGAGCGACGAGGTGCGGATCGCGCTCAACCGGCTGAAGGACTTCCTCAGCGAGCGTCTCTACCACGGATCCGCCACCGCCGAGGATGTCTCACAGGCGCGGGCCTTGCTGCGCGCGCTCTACGACCATCACGTCACGCACCCCGAGGCATTGTCGCCCGAACTGCAGATCCTGCTGGAACAGGGGGAACCGCTCGGACGGGTCGTGGGCGATTTCGTTGCGGGGATGACCGACCGGTACGCGATCCATCTGGCGGACCGTCTCTTCGGCCCGCGGTACCGGGTAGGGGAGGGAGGGTTCCGGGAGTGAAGAAGGACAGGACTATGCTGCATGTCATCGTTCAGGGCAGGCACATCCAGGTGACGCCGGCGCTGCGGGAGTATGCCGAGGAGAAACTCGGCCGGATCGGGCGCTACTTCGATCAGGTGCATGAAGCGCAGGTCGTGCTCAGCGTCGAGCGCCGGGGCGACTTGGGGAGAGCCCAGGTCGCCGAGGTGACGGTGCACGGCGACGGCGTCGTCCTGCGCGGCCAGGAAGCCTCCTCCGACATGTATGCCTCGATCGACGTCGTGGCGGAGAAGCTGAAGAAGCAGATCGCGAAGTACCGCAGCAAGGTCATCGACCGCGGGCGGATCGCGGAGAGCCGCAAGAAGACCGCGCAGATCGCCGCCTCACGGCGTGCGCTCCGCCGTCCCGACGTTCAGGAGTCCCCGGTCGTCCGCGTCAAGCGGTTCGCGATGAAGCCGATGACCGCCGAAGACGCCGCGCTGCAGATGGAGCTCCTCGGCCACGACTTCTTCGTGTTCCGCAACGCGGCGACGATGGAGGTCAACGTCGTGTACCGCCGCGCCGCGGGCAACTACGGCGTCATCGAACCAGAGGCCTAGTCCGATGGCCTCTCCCTCGCGCGACGGTCACACCATCGCCGAGGCCGCTGAGGCGGTGGTCCGGCGCCTCCGCGGCGTGCAGTCGGTGCGCGTCGAGACCAACGACGACGGCGGAGTCCGGTTCGTGCATGTCCTCGGCGGACCCGACCGGAGCCCGAAAGTCATCGCCGTCGACGTCGTCTCCGCGCTGGCCGCCGAGCTCGGCCTGGAGCTCGAGCCGCGTCAGGTGCGCGTCGCCGCGCAGCAACGCACGGAGCGCGGCGCGCCCGACCAGCTGCGCTTGAAATTCGTGGGCCTATCCGTTGCGGTCTTGCACGCGACCGCAGAGGTCAAGGTGCACCTGGAAGATCAGGGTCTGGTCTACGAAGGGACGGCGTCAGGCCCGTATGCCAGCCGGAACCGGCTGGACCTCGTCGCCGAAGCGGCGCTCAGGGCCGTCGAGATCTTTCTCCGTACCGAGGGGATGTTTCTCCTCGAGGGGGTGAACGTCTCTACGATCGGCACGCACGAGGTGGCGGTCGCCGTCGTCTCGCTGCCGGGGCGAGAAGAAGAGACCCTCGTCGGATCTGCGCTGGTCCGCGACGATGCACGCGAGGCCGTCATCCGCGCCGTGCTGGCCGCCATCAACCGACCGGTCTCGTGGCTCGTCGGGCGCCGGCCTTCCTAGCCCGCATTCAGGACCCGAGACCCGAATTCAGCCCACGGAGGCCCTGCAGATGACGAGTCCCCAGCCCCCCGGCTTCATTGCCCTTCCCGCCGGCGGCACGGGCCCGGCGGTTCTGGTCCTCCATGCCTGGTGGGGCTTGAACGACACGATCAAGTCCGTCTGCGACCGGCTGGCAGGAGAGGGCTTCGTCGCGTTCGCCCCCGACCTCTTCTACGGCAAAGTGGCCGTGACACGAGGGGAGGCCGATGCGCTCAGCAGCAGCACGGAGAAAGACGGAGGGAAGCAGGTCGGCGCCGATGTCGCCGCGGCCGCGGACTTCCTGGCCGGACACGACCATGCGCGCTGGCCCGGTTACGGCGTGGTCGCCTTCTCCTTCGGCGTGTGGTACGCGCTGAAGCTTTCTATTGATGATCCGGACCGCGTCCGCGCCGTGGTGGTCTTCTACGGGGACGGGCCTCGGAAGGATTACGGGCGATCCAAGGCGGCCGTCCTCGGACACTTCGCGGAGACGGATGAATTCCAGCCGGAGACTGAAGTCGCCGCGCTGGCGAGCGCGCTGCGTGCCGCCGGGCATCCGGTCACCTTTCACCAGTACCCGGGTACCGGCCACTGGTTCTTCGAACCAGACCGGCCCGACGCGTACCGCCGTGATGCCGCTGAGTTGGCCTGGAAGCGGACGATCTCGTTCTTGAAAGAGACGCTGAGCACGCCCCCAGCTACTGGGTGATGGCCTGCGGCATGCTCGAAAGGACGACCGCTAGTGAATGACCTCAAGAGCCGGGTCCACGGACTCGTTGACGACGCCCTCGGCGACCTCCACCGCATCCTCGCACAGCCGTCGATCGCGGCCTCGGGCGAAGGGGTCGACCAGTGTGCGGCACTCGTGGCAGATCTCTTCACGCGGGAAGGCGCGCGGACCCAGGTCCTCCGCCACGGCACGGCGGCTCCTCTCATCGTCGCGGCGTTTCCCGGGCGTAGTGAGCGCACACTCCTCTTCTACGACCATTACGACGTGCAGCCGCCCGAGCCACTCGATGAATGGACGAGTCCGCCGTTCGCGCCCGTCATCCGTGACGGCAAGCTGTACGCGCGCGGCGCGGCGGACAACAAGGGAGATCTTCTCTCCCGCGTGGCGGCCCTCCGGGCCCTGCGCGCAGTTCGCGGCGATCTGCCGTGCCGGATCAAGTTCATCGTCGAAGGCGAAGAGGAGATCGGCAGTATCCACTTCGGTAGCTACGTCGAGGAGCACCGGGCGTTGCTGCGCGGAGACGCCTGCATCTGGGAAGCGGGGACGCGGGATCTCCAGGAGCGGCTTGAGCTCGTCGCCGGGGTGAAAGGGATCTGCTATCTCGACCTGGCCCTCGAGGCCACGGCTCGGGACCTGCACTCGTCCGTCGGCGCCATCGTCGAGGGGGCGGCGACAAAGCTGATCTGGGCTCTGGCCAGCCTGAAGGACCCGGCCACGGGACGCATCCGGGTTCCGGGATTCTACGACAAGGTCCGCGAGCCCACCGAGCAAGAACGCGCTGTCGTCCGCGCCATCCCCGAAGACGAGGCGGCCCTCAAGGCGTTCTTCGGCGTGACACGGTGGATCGGCGGGAAGGACGGCGAGGCGGCAAAGCAGGATCTCTACTTCGTCCCAACCTGCACCGTCTGCGGAATCAAGAGCGGCTACACGGGGCCGGGGAGCAAGACGGTCCTCCCGCGCCGTGCGACCGCCAAAGTTGACTTCCGTCTCGTCCCCAATCAGGATCCGCAGGAGATCGCCGGATTGGTGCGGCGGTACTTCGAATCGGAGGGGTTCGGGGACATCACCGTTACCCTGCTCGGTGGTGAGCACCCGTACCGCGCCTCGCTCGACGATCCGTTCATACAGATGGTTGCGGGTGTGGCGGGAGAAGCCACCGGCCGGGAGGTGACGCTCCGGCCGACCTCACCGGGCACCGGTCCGATGCATCCGGTCGGCTCGGTCTTGAAAGTGCCGATCGTTAGTCTCGGAGGCAGCTACAGCGGCAGCCGCGCCCACGCTCCGGACGAGCACATCCGGCTGGCCGACTTTGAAGAGACGATCTACATGATGGCCCGCATCATCGAGGCATTCGCCGCCGGGGATTCGCCTACCGCAGCCAGTAGGTGATGATGCTGCTGATCGCCGCCGTGGCCCAGCGCTGGTGCTCGGGCGGCCGGTTGCGTGACACGACGATAGCCGACGACGGGATCAGCATCACGAGGCTGATCACCGCCGGCATGACCGACCGTATGATCTCGCCGACCAGCAGGCTGTTCGGCGTGAGGGCGACGGCGGCGGGAGCCACACCCTGACCGGCGGGAAGCGGCGCCGGGGCGGCGGCGGCGGGCGCCGGGGCGCGAATCTGTGCCGCGATGAGACGCCCTGCCGCAGCGACGATCACGACGAGGCCGACGACCGCCAGCGCCATGACGATGCCCATTGAGACCTTAGACATAGATCCTCTCTGCCTCCTCACAGCTGCCAGTCGAGTTTGAGAGCGAACATCTTCCGGAAGAAGATCTGTCCACCTCCCACATAGAGGAAGAACTCCACCTGGTCGGTGCTCAAGGAGCGCGCCGGGGGGGTGTTGACCCCGAAGATGAGCTCAACAGTCGCAGTCCCCCTGCTGCCTGTGATCGCCACGGGGCGATAGCTGAACCACTTCAGGCGGTTGCCGCCGGCCAGGACGTCCACGCCCATCCAGATGTTCTCCTTGCCGAGCGGGGAGGCATAGGTGTAGGTCACGGTCATGCGGACTCTCCCTGGGCTCTGCCGCGTGTAGATGCAGTTGACGATGTCATCGGCTGTGGAGCTGGGACGCTCGCCCGCAGCCTGCGCCCGGCACTCAGGGATCGGCGTGGGGGCGGCCGCGGCCGGCGCCGCGGGCCATGGTGTCATTGCGGCCACGGCGAGAAGAGCGGCGAGGAGTCGCGGCAGGAGACCGGACATGGGGGCACCTCGGAGTGAGATCGGCTCAATTGGTGTAGCGCGCATACCGACTGGTTCGACTCGCTCCGGTGTGAGTCCCATCAGCCTGCGTAGGTCATGCCCTCTTTGGGCTCACCGGAAGACGTCGCACATCATTCTCCAGTGGGCGGCGCGTCAATGGTATTCGACGCGCGGTGCTATAATGTGAGAGTTATGTCGAGTCTGCTGTCGCGTTTGTTCGGGGATTCTACCACCCGCGAGCTCCGCCGCCTGCAGCCCCTCGTCGAAGCCGTCAACGCGCTGGATACGGAGTATTCGGCGCTCTCCGACGACGCGCTCCGGGGCAAGACGGCCGAGTTCAAGGAGCGGTTGGCGGCCGGCGAGACGCTGGATGACCTCCTGCCGGAGGCATTTGCCGCGGTGCGCGAAGCATCCAAGCGCACCATCGGACTCCGCCACTTCGACGTCCAGCTCATCGGCGGGGCCGTGCTCCATCAAGGCAAGATCGCCGAGATGAAGACCGGCGAGGGCAAGACCCTCGTCGCCACCCTTCCCGTATATCTCAACGCGCTGACCGGCCGCGGCGTACACGTCGTCACGGTGAACGACTACCTCTCACGGCGCGACGCCGGATGGATGGGGCCGATCTATCACTTCCTCGGTCTGTCACTGTCGACGATCGCCCACGAGTACAGCGGTCTCTACGAGCCCGGCTTCACCGATCCGAAGCCGCACGCCGACGACCGGCTGAACCACTTCCGCCCGCTGGGCCGCCGCGACGCGTACCATGCGGACATCACCTACGGTACGGTGAACGAATTCGGTTTCGACTATCTGCGCGATAACATGGCCTTGAGGCGCGAGGATCTCGTCCAGCGCGACCTCGCCTACGCCATCGTCGACGAGGTGGACTTCATCCTCATCGACGAAGCCCGCACCCCGCTGATCATCTCAGGGATGATCGAGGCCTCGACGAAGAAGTACTACGACTTCGCACGGGTCGTCCGCACGCTTACCGCCACCCGCGACTACACCGTCGACGAGAAGATCAAGACCGCCCTCCTCACAGAAGAGGGCATGACCCGTCTCGAGCGCTCGCTGGGCATCGACAACCTGGCGGACATCGAGCACGTGGACCTCATGCACCACGTGCAGCAGGCGCTGCGGGCCAATGCCTGCTACAAGAAGGACGTCGATTACGTCGTCAAGGACGGCCAGGTCATCATCGTCGACGAGTTTACCGGCCGGCTGATGTTCGGGCGGCGGTACTCCGACGGACTCCATCAGGCCATCGAAGCCAAGGAGAATGTGCGGATCGAGCGGGAGAGCCAGACGCTGGCCAGCATCACGATCCAGAACTACTTCCGCATGTACGAGAAACTGGCCGGCATGACCGGGACGGCGAAGACGGAGGAAGAGGAGCTCCAGAGGATCTACAATCTCCCGGTGGCCGTCATCCCCACCGACCGGCCGATGATACGCACCGACACCGCCGACCTCATCTACAAGACCGAGAAGGCGAAGTGGACCGCGGTCGTCGAGGAGATCGAATCCTGGCACAAGCAGGGCCGTCCGGTCCTCGTGGGCACTCGGTCGATCGAGAAGAACGAGCAACTCGGCGACATGCTCCGCCGGCGGGGCATCGCCCACGAGATCCTCAACGCGAAGCAGCACGAGCGCGAAGCCGAAATCATCGCCCAGGCGGGCCGGGTCGGCGCCGTGACGATTGCGACGAACATGGCCGGGCGCGGCGTGGACATCATCCTCGGCGGCAACCCGCCCGATCAGGCCGAGGCGGACAAGGTGCGCGACCGGGGCGGCCTGCACGTCATCGGCACGGAGCGCCACGAGGCCCGGCGCATCGACAACCAGTTGCGCGGCCGCAGCGGGCGCCAGGGCGACCCCGGATCGTCCCGCTTCTACATCGCGCTCGACGACGAGCTCATGCGCCTGTTCGCGGGGCAGCGCATCGCCGGCATCATGGATCGCCTTGGGATCGACGAGTCCGTGCCGATCGAGCACAACCTGGTGACCCGGCAGATCGAGTCCGCGCAGAAGAAGGTCGAGCAATATCACTTCGACGTCCGGAAGCACGTCCTCGAGTACGACGATGTGATGAACGTGCAGCGCAAGGTGATCTACGGCGAGCGGCGGAAGGTGCTGGGCGGCGAAAACGTCCGCGACACGATCCTGGACATCGTCGAACGGCTGGCCGGCGAACTCGTTGATGCCCACGCCGCGCCCGATGCCGCGCCCGACGAGTGGGACCTCGACGGGCTCGCGGAGGCTGCGGCGCAGCTTGCCCCCGCCCTCGTGGATGTCGACCTCGCCGCCGCCCGCTCCCGCGACGAACTCAGAGATCGCCTCACCAAGGCCGCGCTGGAAGCCTACGAGCGCAAGGTGCGCGAGATCGGCGAGGAGACGATGAGCGAGATCGAACGCGTCGTCCTCCTCCAGACGATCGACCGGAAGTGGATCGACCACCTCTACAACATGGACTCGCTGCGGGAGGGCATCGGACTCCGCGCGTACGCGCAGGTCAGCCCCCTCATCGAGTACCAGCGCGAGGGGTACGACCTGTTCCAACAGATGCTGGCCGACGTCCAGGAGGAGACAGTGAAGGTCCTGCTCCGCGTCGAATTGGGGCCGGCGGAAGGCGCCCCGGCCGCCCGTCCCGCGGCGCGCCGGCCGGTCGCCGTCGGCGCAGGCGCTGCGACATCGTCCGCCGTCGCTCAGCCGGGTCCGGCGCGCGGGCCGAGTCCTGCGGGAGACGGCCGGCGCAAGATCGGACGGAACGACCCGTGCTGGTGCGGCAGCGGAAAGAAGTACAAGAAGTGCCACGGAAAGGATGAGTGAGCGCGCAGGACCGCTAATCCTGGCGGTTGCCTCAGGGCTCCTGTTCTTTTCGGCCTTCCCTCCATTCGACTTCGGCTTCCTCGCCTGGATTGCGCTGGTTCCGCTCTTGCTGGCGCTGCGGGAGCGCTCCCCACAGCGCGCCGGCGTCCTCGGCGCGGTCACGGGAGGCGTGGCCTTCCTCGCTGTGATGGCCTGGCTGCGGGTGTTTGGGGTTCTCGCCTGGCTGCTCGTCGCCGCCTATCTGGCCGCGTTCGTCGCGCTATTTGCCCTTCTCTACCGCTGGATCAGCGCGGGGCGCGGACCCGCGGTCGAAGTGTGGACGGCACCGGTGGTGTGGACCGCGCTCGAGTATCTGCGCTCGATCGGGGTCTTTGCCTTTCCCTGGGCGCTCCTCGGATTGACGCAGCACGCGTATCCCCCCGTGCTGCAGCCCGCGAAGTACACGGGCGTGTTCGGGATCTCCTTCTTGCTCGTGCTGGCGTCGTCGACGATCGCCGCCTCGATCAGATCCCGGCGACTGGTCCCCGCGCTGCTGCCCGCCGTGCTCATCGCCGGCACGATCGGTTGGGGGAATGTCACCGTCCAGCGGAGGGTGCCTGGTTCATTTCTTCCGGTGGCCGCGGTGCAGCCGAACGTCAGCGCGAGGCAGAAGTTCGACCCGCTGTTTGCCTCCGCACACATGCAGACGCTGCGGAGTCTCGTGCTTCAGGCGGGGCGGCGGGGCGCGGACCTTGTCGTCCTTCCCGAGACGGCCATCCCCTTCGATCTCTTCGGCCGCCAGGGCGTCCTCCGCGAGGTCGGCGGCTGGGCGAACAGTGCGCGGGCGACGGTGATCGCGACATCACTCGAGGGCGGCCGCGCCAATATCGCCGTTGCGGTCACTCCTTCGGGACAGGCCGTCAGCCGGTATGACAAGGTGCGGCTGGTCGCCTTCGGTGAGTACGGACTGACCCCCGGACGCCGCCACGATCCGCTCTGGACACCTTCGGGCCGCGTTGGGGTCGCTGTGTGCTTCGAGTCCATCTTCCCTAGTGTTTCCCGGACCCTGGTCCAAAATGGAGCCGAGATCCTCGCCGTGATCACGAATGACGGATGGTTCGACGGCACTGCCGGCGTCGAGCAGCACGCCGCCCACAGCGTCCTGCGTGCGGTGGAAACCGGCCGCTGGGTTGTCCGGGCCGCCAACACCGGTCTCACCATGGTCATCGATCCGAGGGGATGGGTGCGGAGCGCGGTGCCGCCGCGGACCGCGCGCATCCTGGGCGCGCAGGTTGCCCGGATCAGACTGGACACGTTCTACACGCGGAGGGGCGACCTGTTTGCCAAGGGCGTCCTCGTCGCGCTCTTCGGCCTCTTCCTTCTGCCGCTGCGCGGGCGTCTCGGTGCCGAATTCAGATCGCCCGCATTTCAACTCGCGGCCATCACCGCGGCGCTGCCGTTTGCCTCCGTGTACCTTCTGCTGGGGACGCGTGCGGCGTGGGCATGGCCGATGCTCCTGCTGACCTACCTGATCCTCTTCTCACGCCTCCGTCCGCCGGCGGACTGGGGCCTGATACGGCGTGGGATCATCCCGGCGATGCTCCTGGGGACCGCCGCGGTCGTCGGCCTGTGGAGCGGACTCGCTCTGGCCTTCCGTGCCTACGACCTGCCCGTAGGTATTCCGGTGCCGCCGGGTGGCTGGGTGACGGGTGTGGTCGCCCAGTTGATCGTCGCCGCCGCCGCAGAGGTCTGGCTGCGCGGGGTGGCCTACTCTTCCATTGCCGCATGGAAGGGCGCCGGCGCAGCCGTCGCGGTGGCAACGGTCTTGGGCGTCCTCATCCATCGCGGCCTGAGCGCCGAAGCGATGGTCTGGGCGGTTGTCACCGGAGGGCTCTTCGGTCTCATCCGTATGAGGACCGGAAACGCGCTGGGCCTTGTCGTACCGCACGCGTTGGGGAACATTCTGTTCTCGACGGTTGCTCTGCTGCGCTAACCGGGCGCACTCTGCTACTATTGGGCAGGTGAGATGATGTCCATCGAAGAGACGAGAGTCCTCATCGATTCTGATCGTCAGCGCCTCCAGGATATTGGGAGGCATCTTTGACCTGCCTGCAAAGCGGGCGCGCATCGCGCAGCTCGAGCAGCAGATGCAGCGCCCCGATCTCTGGGCGGACCCCGAGCAGGCCCGGATCACCGGCAGAGAGCTGAGTACGCTCCGCGACCAGGTCGAGACGTACCTCGGTCTCGAGCGCCAGGTAGCCGATCTGGCCGAGTTGACGGAGATGGCCGTCTCCGACCCGAACGGCCTCAGCGCGGTCGAGATCGCCACCGAAGCCCGCACGGCCCACGATCAGATCCGGCGGCTGGAGCTCCTTACGCTGCTGTCCGGCGAGCACGACAGCAACAACGCGATCCTTGCCGTGCACGCCGGCGCCGGTGGGACGGACTCTCAGGACTGGGCGCAGATGCTGCTCCGGATGTACCTGCGCTGGGCGGAACGGCGCGGCTTCACCACGGAGGTGGCCGATCTGTCCCCAGGGGAGGGGGCGGGGATCAAGAGCGCCACGGTGATCGCCGCCGGGCCGTTCGCCTACGGATACCTGAAGGGCGAACGGGGGGTGCACCGGTTGGTGCGCCTCTCCCCGTTCGACGCGGCGCACCGGCGGCACACGTCATTTGCTCTTGTCGACGTCATCCCGGAGGTCGAAGACGTCGAGGTGGCGCTGCGGGAGGAGGAGCTCAAGGTTGAGACGTACCGCGCAGGTGGGGCCGGCGGACAGAACGTGAACAAGGTCGAGACCGCGGTGCGGATCACGCATCTCCCGACCGGTATCGTCGTGCAGTGTCAAAACGAGCGCTCCCAGCACGCCAACAAGCTGACGGCGATGCGGCTGTTGCGCGCCAAGCTGGCCGAGCTCGCCGACGAGCAGCAGGCGCAGCGGCTGGCCGAGCTCCGAGGGGAGTTCAAGGAAGCGGCCTGGGGCAACCAGATCCGATCGTACGTCCTTCATCCCTATACGATGGTGAAGGACCACCGGACCGGTGAGGAGACCGGCAACGCCCCCGCCGTGCTCGACGGGGACCTGGATCCGTTCATCGACGCCTACCTCCGGAGGCCCGCGTAACTGAAGCGGCTCGCGCTCTTTGGGATCCTCATCGTCGTGGTGATCGCGGCCGTGGCCGGCCCCAGTGTGCTGCTGTCCTCCCGGCTGGAGAGCGACGTCCGCCGGAGCTTTCGCGCGCACGATGCCTCGGCGCGCGTGATCGCCGGACCCCTCGGTGTGCTGCAGGGGCGGCTTGCGCGGCTCGATCTCCGCGCCCGCGGGGCGATGCTCGATGGCACGTCCGTCGACGAGATCGCGCTCCAACTGCGCAGCGTGACGATCGATCCGGTCCGTGCCCTTCGGGGCGAGCTCGTGCTGCGTTCCGTAGAGAACGGGGCCGTGACGGTGGTCGTGGGGGAGGAGAGCCTGCGGCGTTACCTGGTGAGCCGGGACCTGCGCAATCCCGCCGTCCGGATGGATCGCGGGATGCTCACGGTCACGGGACAGGTGACG
>DATDEG010000304.1:0-10663 GCA_036523465.1 bacterium | reverse complement strand
GGGCTTCACTTTTACCGTAATCGTTCCCACCATTCCGGCCTTCTCGTGTCCTGGTACTGCGCAATAGTACCTTACCGTACCCTCGGCGGAAGCCTTGAACAGCGCGACGACGGTTGATTTCGCCGGCATGGCGATGTGAAGCCCGAGTGCGTCGCTGTCGAAGCTGTGAGGGAGCGGGTCGCCGTTGGTGAGGAAGACGGCGATCGCCGCGCCGGCCCCGACGTGGATGAGCCCCGGCTCGAATCGTAGATTCCGCGCCGTCACCTGTAGTGTCATCGACGGTGGCTCGCTGAACGTTGGACCGCCGGATGGTGTGGCGGCCGCGGCGTAGCCGGCGACGACCATTCCCAGCCAGACGAACCCGAAGGCTGCCATCGCCACGCCCTCGCGGGATATCTCTCGACCCGGCCCGGTGAACCGCACGGGGCGCACGAGGCCCGTCGCCTCCAGCGCTGCGATGGCACCGAAGGTCATTGTGGCGACACCGGCGAGGCCGAGCGTGGAGATCGTCAGCCACTGGGGGAAGCCGACCACGCCGGGCTTCCGGAACTCGTTAAGAAAGAACGGCAGGCCGGCGACGATGAAGGGAATCTGGAGCGGCACGACGGCCAACTGCGCCCACCGCCGACCCCAGACGACCGGCACGATCAGTAGGAGCGAACCTATGAATGCCAGAGTTGCCGCGCGCGCCGCCAGCGGGCTGTGCGGCAGGCGATGGAGCCACTCCAATGCTCCAACCTGCAGGAAGATCAGGCGCGTCAGGCCGGCGATCTGAACACCCATGCCGACGATGACAACCAGCCTTGCTACGGAGAACCGTGTTGGAACCATCCGACGGGACCCGCTCTGGAGTCGTGACTGCCAGGCATGTTCAGTGTTCGAAAGTCGCGTCCTGCCGCGATCTGTTAGCCATCGACGCAGCCGGGGGTGCCGCGACCTCAGCGTGCGAGCGCCTGCACGATCGGGCCCAGACCCTCGATCGATCTCACCGTGATCGGGTCGACCACGAGCTGGATGTGGGAGATCCCTTCCGTGGCGAAAGCTCGGAGCTGATGCGCCAGCTCTTCGGTGGAGCCTCGTAGCGGCGCAGCCTTCTCCCGGGGACCGCCACGCCGCGCTACTTCTCGCCCTTCGACCTGGACGAGAACGGCGACCGTCCGGGCGAGCGTGGCGGGGTCGCGCCCCACCTCAGCACACGCAGCGTCGACCTTCTCTCTCATCGCCGCAAGGCCCTCAGGTCGATTTCCGAACCAGGTGAACCAGGCGTTCCACGCGTCGGCGTATCGCGCCGTCAGCCGTAGCATCCGCGGTCCGGTCGTGCCGATCATGAGGGGCGGGCCGCCCTTCCGGATTGGCCTGGGGACCAGCACACAGTCAGGCGCCTGGTGGTAGCGGCCTTCGAAGTCGACCCGACCGTCACGGAGCAGGCCGCGGATGATGGCAAACGCCTCCTCGAACCGGTCGACGCGGTGGTCGAACGGGTATCCGAAGGCGCGATACTCCGGCTCGTTCCACCCGGCGCCGAGTCCCAGGATCAGTCGGCCGCCGCTGATCTCGTCGATGGTCGCGGCTTTCTTGGCCAGCATGGCCGGATTGTGGAAGGAGACGCTGGCGACCAGCGGGCCGAGGTGCACGCGTTTCGTGACGGCGGCCAGCGCGGCGAGAACCGACCACGCTTCCCACGGACCACGGGGCGGCAGGTCTGGATCGCGAAACAGCAGGTGGTCGCCTACCCACAGCGAGTCGAACCCCGCCTCTTCGGCGGCGCGCGCCATGTCCCGCAACTCCGGCCAGCGGACCTCCCGCTCGACCTCAGGAAGTTGCACGCCGATCTTCAGGGGACGGCCCAACCCTGGCTTCATGAGCTCCGGTCTCCTTGCCGCAATTCGGTCGGTCGAATGGCCTACGATGTGATACCGGCGAGGATCAGCTTCTTCACCCAGCGCCCTTGTCCCAGATGCATGTAGGAATGTCCCGCGGCGAGCCAGGCCAGGAACCATCCGGCGGACTTGCCCTCCCAGATCTTCAGGACCCACTCAGCCTTCGGGATGAAGACACCTTCCGCTCGGACCCGCTCCAGCCGCTCGGCCGGAGAGATGCTGTCGAAGTCATCCGGCTCTAGCGTTGCCACGAACCGTCGTGTCTGCGCTCCCACCGCTGTGCGATACTCTCGGATCGCCGGGATGTCGACTGTCCGGCTGAAGTCTTCAACGTCCGGGGGCGTCATCTCGGTACCGGCGTCGACCCGCAGGACCCCGAGCCGGTCCGCCCACCCGTCCTCCTGAAACACCTGCGCCTGCCCGGCGACCATGACGTTCACCGCCACGTCCTCGAACCTGGCGATGTGCCAGATGATCCAAGCCAGGGAATTCAATCCATGTGGCCGCACCCGCCATTGATCGTCGGTAAGATTGCGCACCGCCGACTCCGCGACGGACAGACCTCCGGCGTTGTTGGTGAGAGAGGCGGCGTGGACCCGGGCGTGATCGAGCAGGAACAACTCGAGGGAATTCATGCGGAGATGTTCCGGCCCTGCCGCCGCCTTCCTGTTAGCGGTCTTGTGCTATAGTGGACCGAATAGTCTGGCTAGGAACGCCGCATGACGGGTACGGAGTGTACAAACCACGTGAGCGAAAGTGGGTGATGAGGTGAAAGTGCTCATCTTAGTGATCCTGCTGGCTCTGTTCCTTGCTGGTCCGGTGGCCGGCCAGACCACCGGAGCGACGATTGTCGCGGGGCAATCTGCAGGCGGCGTTCGTATCGGGGGGACGGTGGAGGAAGCCGTTTCTGCGCTCGGCACCTTCTACGAGAAGGCAGACACGAAGTCGGGGAAGTACATCGCTCACGCCTGGGCGCTTCGGCCGGTCCTCCTGCTCACTGACAAGGAATCCGGCAAGATCGTCTTCATCGTCGTCGTGAATAGTGATTCCTACAGGACGGACAAGGGGAGCATCACCGGCGGGACCGAGCGGGCGGCCGTCGAGTCCGCCTACGGACGCGAGTTCGCCACTGACGAAGAGGGCGGGTCCGTGACCCTCATCTACGACCCGCTGGGCATCGCCTTCGACATCGACAAGGGGGGCGTGCTGCAGGGACGGGTGTCGCAGATCAGCATCTTCACGCCGGGGCAGTGGAAGACGATCATCGGAAATCTCTGAGTGATGGCGGAGGGGGTGGGATTCGAACCCACGGGCCACCTTATGGGCAGCCACGGTTTAGCAAACCGTTGCCTTGGGCCTCTCGGCCACCCCTCCAGACGAGAGCCATACTAGCATAAGCCGAAAGATAGAGTAGGTCTAGGCCTGATCGCAAACGGGTACACGAAGCAAGTAAGGGAGCTCCGTCCCCCGCCAGGCCCTTCCACACTCACCCGTTACCCCCGCGGAGCTCCCTTAGTCTTTTTCTGACGCGCTCCGGAGTGGGCGAACTCGAGACGAGGATACGCCTCGGGTAGCGGCCCGCCTTCGAAATGTTCCGCCCACTGCGCCAGCCTCGCCTCGAACCGGGCGAGGTCCACCCCGAGGAATTGCGCGGGGTAGGAGGCCAACCGCCGGCGTCCCTTCTGCATCAGCGTACGGGCGCCGTGCCGGTTGCTCTTCTCGTAGTGGTAGAAGGCGGCGGCGGCCTGGACGATTCCTTGGTAGAAGTCCTTCTCCATTCCACCGGTCGCCTTCCACAACGCCTCGAACCACTCGTGACACTCAAAGAACAATCCCGCATTGAACAGCGCGGTACCGACGGCGATCGCGCGTCGGGCGTGGGAGGGGCCTTCGGCCTCACGCAGCTCTTCGAGGGCCTTCAACAGCCGCCCGGCGTGCCGCTTGAGGTAGGAGAGGTGCGGCAGGACACCGGCGCTCAGCGCGATCCGATGGTCGTGTGTCCGCTCAGTCAGCAGGCCCCGGTCGACGAGGTGCGCGATGTCGGCCTCAGACGGGTTCCATCCGTGAGGCCTGGCAAGGACGTTGGCTCGAGTGAGGCACTCGGCCGTCCCGATCCACGGCTGGTCACCCGAGGCCAGTTCGGCATAGGCGCCCACGGCAGACGCCCAAGCGGCATCCGCCGGCCGGCGCATCGCTTCCAGCGCAAGGTCGGCGAGCAGGTGCTTCAGGTCAACGTAGGACATCAGGTCCGGCCGAAGCCGGCCAGCGTCTCTGCCAGCGCGGCCGGGTCGCGGGCGGGCGGCGCACATGCCGTTCCGGCGCAGACATACGCGGCCGGCGCGAGGCTGCGGTCCATCATGGCCCGCACGACATCGGGTACGGGGATCTCCGAGGTGCCATCCTGATGGTGACTGATCACACGATCGGGGCGCCAGCTCCGCAGCGCGGCATCGCGGAGCGCGACCGTCCGAGGGTCATGCGGGGGGCCGATGATCGTGACGTGTGCCGGCTCGTGCAGGAATTCGTCCAGCGCGATGAACAGCGAAGACGCGTGCAGTCCGTGTCCAGCCAGTCCGGGGACCGAGCCGCCGAGCAGTCGCTCCACCATCCGACGATGCGCGTCGGAGCCGAGGATGCGGCCGAGGCGCAGCAGAACCAACGCGGCCACTCCATTCGCGGACGGGGTCGGACTATCTTGCAGGGGATGGAAGCCCACGTCGAGACCTGGGCCCGCGGTGTTGCGTGGCACGTCGAGGAAGGCGTCGCCCTCCCAGAAGTCTCTCACCGCGACGTCCATCGTCGTCCGCGCGGCCAGAAGATAGCGGTCTTCGGCTGTCACCTCGTATGCGACGAGGAGCGCCAGGGCCATCTGCGCCTGGTCGTCCAACGTGCGCACCTGTTTGCCGGGAATATGCGTGAACCCCTGGGCCGGATCGTAGCCCTCGGCCAGAAGCCGTTCCAGCGCACGCAGCGCGGACGTCCGGTACGCATCCTCGCCGAACACTGAGGCGGCGGAGAGCATCGCCGCGATCGCCATCCCGTTCCAATTCGCATACAGCGTCGTGTCGACGTACGGCGCGCGGCGTGTGTTCCGGGCGGCGGCGAGCTTCTGATGGGCGCTTGCCAGCAACCGCTCGACAACCTCGATATCGCGCTGCGTGGTCAGCGCGATGACATCGGGATCGCGATCCACATAGAGGACATGACGCCGCTCCGCGCCGTGCATCTCCCCCGGACCGGTAAGATGGAGGTGCTCGGATGTGACGGCAAACTCGTCAGTGGTGAGAGCCGCGCGCGCCTCGGCGGCGGTCCACGTGAAATAGCTCCCGTCGTCGTCTGGCGATGTGTCGGCGTCCTGGCTACCGTAGAACCCGCCGCGGTCTGGATCCGACAGCACGGTCATCAAGAATTCCGCGGTCTCCGCGGCGACGGCGCGGAACAGCGGCCGTCCCGTGGCCTGAGCGGTCTGGACGTACGTGCCGAGCAGCCCCGCGTTGTCGTAGAGCATCTTCTCGAAGTGCGGGACGATCCATCGGGCGTCCGTCGAGTACCGGTGGAACCCCCCGCCGAGGTGATCGCGGATTCCGCCGCGGGCCATCTGCTCGAGCGTTCCGATCACGATGCCGAGCAGGGCGGTGTCTCTGGTCCGGAACGCCCGCCGGAGAAGCAGATCGAGCGTTGCCGTGTGCGGGAACTTCGGAGCGCCCCCGAAGCCGCCGTGCTGTGCGTCGTATTGACGGGTGATGGACGCGATCGCGCTGTCGAGGTGCGCGGGGTCCGCCGGACCCCCCGCCGGCGGGTTCAGCATCGCGGCGAGCCGGCGGTGCACCTCCTCGGCCGTCGCCACCGCCTCGCCCTTCTGGTCGCGGTAGTAGGCGGCCACGCTCAGCAAGACGCGCTTGAAGCCTGGGCGTCCGTACGCGTCATCGGGTGGAAAGTAGGTCCCACCGAAGAAGACCTTGCCCTCAGGCGTGAGGAAGGCGGTGAGCGGCCAGCCGCCCTGCCCGGTGATGGCGCTCACCGCGTGCTGGTATCTGACGTCGACATCCGGGCGCTCGTCGCGGTCCACCTTGATCGCGACGAAGTGCTCGTTGATGATGGCGGCGACCGCCGGGTCGTCATACGACTCGTGGTCGATGACGTGGCACCAGTGACACCACACCGCCCCGATGTCCATGAGGATCGGCTTGTCTTCGGCCCGCGCCCGCACAAAGGCGGCGTCCGACCAGGGGACCCAGTGGACAGGCTGGTGCGCCGCGCCCCGAAGATAGGGACTCTGCTCCCGGTCCAACTGGTTGCCGCTCATCGGTTCACCGGTGGTGACCTACCCTTTGGTCTGTTGCTCGACGAAGTTCAGCCGGAGATTGGTGAGGAGCGTTTCGAATTCGCGCTGCTCGGCCTCGGGCAGCCCCGGCCGGAGGTGCTCGATCAGTGATGCGGCTGCATCGATCGCCAGCCGCGCATCATCGAGGTGGCGTTCCACGCGATGCGTCGCGGGATCGGGAATCAGCCCCAACGCCTGCCAGGCGCTGGTGGCCAGTAGCGTCACGCACCACCGGACCAACTCCGGCGCGCGCAGCGGCACCTGCTCCGTGCTGTCCGCCTGGCCCTGCGGTTCATCCTGCACGTGCGGCTCATCCATTCGGCGTCTCCGGGACTGTTGGCTGCCTGCTCTATAGTCTTTCCTATCCCTTATCCCGCGTCCCTTATCCCGTAGTTGTCGGTACCGGTTTGGCCAGCAGCTGAAACGCCAGCACTCCTCCGGCCAGGACAAGAGCGATGAGGTCCGGGCTCGTCGTGGGGTAGATGAACAGCACCCCGGCCACGATCAGCGCGGCCCGCTCCAGCAGCGACGTGCGGCGGATCAGCCAGCCGTTGATGCCACAGGCCATCGCGGCCAGCCCGAGCACCGAGGTGATGACGACCTTGATCACGTCGGCTGCCGGCGCCTTGAGGAGCAGGCCCAGCCCGTCGGGGTGCACGGTGAACATGAACGGGACGACGAAGGCCGGCAGCGTGTACTTCCAGGCCAGGAGCATCGTCTTGAACGGATTTCCCCCGGTCAGCGCCGCGGCGGCCATGGGGGAGAGGCCGACCGGCGGCGAGACTTCAGAGAGCACCGCGTAGTAGAAGATGAACATGTGCGCCGCCAGCTCGTTCACGCCGAGCTTGATGAGCGCCGGGGCGACGATGACCGCGGCGATGATGTACGTGGCCGTGATCGGCAGGGCCAGCCCCAGGATCCACAGAGCGACGGCGGCATAGATCAGGGTGAGGATGAGATTCGCCCCGGCGAGCCCGATGATGATGTCGGAGAGCTTCAGCCCCAGCCCGGTCAAGTTCACCACGCCGACGAGGATGCCCGCGGCCGCGGTCGTCACCGCGATGCTCAGCACCGACCGCGATCCGTTGGCCAGGGCGGCGATGAATTTCGCGGGGATCAGCGCCGTGTCTCGGCGGATGTAGCTGGCCAGCCAGGCGATGATCGTCGCCCAGAGCACGGCCTTGATCGCTGTGAAACCGTAGACCATGAACGCGGGGATGACGACCAGGGAGCTGAGCAGATACCAGTACTGTTTCGTCAGTTTCCACGGGTTCTCGGCTTTGATCTCCACGAACCGGAGGCTGAAGCGCCGCGCGTCGAGCTCGATCATCAGGAAGATGGAGAGATAGTAGAGTGCGGTCGGGATGATGGCCATGGTCAGGACTTCGAGGTAAGAGATCTTCAGGATCTCCGCGATGATGAAGGCCGCCGCGCCGAGGATCGGAGGGGAGATGACGGCGCCGATCCCGCCGGCTGAGAGCAGGCCGCCCGCGGACTCGCGATCGTAGCCCGCTTTCTTCAACAGCGGATAGGCGATGGCGCCAACGGTAACGGTTGTTGCGACGCCGCTGCCGGACGGCCCGCCGAGCAGGAAGGAGGCCACGGTCACGGCTTGTCCCGCGCCGGTTCGTCTCCTCCCCGTCAGCCCGAGGGCCAGATCGACGAAGAATTTCCCCGCGCCCGACTGCTCGAGGAACGATCCATAGATGGTGAACAGGATGATGAACGTGGACGAGACGGCAAGCGGGACGCCGAAGATTCCCTCCAACGTCATGTAGAGCTGGCCGACCACCCGGGAGAGGTCGTACCCGCGATGCGTCCAGGGCGGGGGGAGGTACGGGCCCAGGAACGCGTACGCGATGAACGCGATGACGAGCACCAGCAGAACGTTGCCCGTGGTCCGGCGGGTCGCCTCGATGATGAGGAGGATGGTGGCCGTTCCGAAGATGAGGTCCCACCTGTTCGGGATGACCGTCCGGTAGACGAAGGCATTGAAGTCGAGGAGGATGTAGCCTAGGGCGACTACCGAGGCCCCGGCCAGGAGGATGTCGACCGGGTGGATGCGGCGCTGCGCGCCGCGCCAGCCGGGGTAGAGCAGGAAGGCGAGGACCATCACGGCGAGCAGGAAGATCGTGCGGTGGATCTGGGTGATGATCGTGGCCGTCGTCGACCACAGCGCGTACAGTGACGTCAGAACGAGGAGGCCCGTGATGACGTATCCGGCCCAGCCCGATGGATGACGCGTCTTTCCTTCGAAGGTCTCGACGAGCTCCTCGACTTCCTCTTGCGAGGCGGGGAGCGTGTGTTCAGGCGTGGAGGCCATACCTCACCCTAGCGTCGAACCCAGGCGCGGAGCGCGGCCACGGCGCGCGGGGAGCGTTCCACCTCCAGGCGCACGCGTGCTCCTTCGCCGGCTTCGTAGAGCGGCACCACCCGTCCGGCGATGACCAAGTGCTGGCGGCCGGTGCGGCCGATCCGGATCACGACCGACGGCAGCGTTCGCGAAGTCGCGGCAGCATACCATCTTCCGTCGCGCGCGTACGGCGCTTCGAGGCCGTTGTAGGCGAGGACCGCTTCACTCGTGCTGCGCACCCCACGTAATGCGAACCCTCGCGCGCCGGCTGTGAACACCTCCTCCGTGGGAGCCCGGTAGATGGAGTTCTCGTAGGCGAGGGTGACCGGCGTCCCCGGCGCGACGGCAACCGTCCATAGGCGTTGTCCGTCCTCGGCCGAGACGGTGAGATAGGAGGAAGGGAGCGCCGCCGCCGCGAGGATGACGGCGGCGGCGACCGCGAGACCCGCCCGGCGCGTCACCTCAGAATCCTTCGATCCCGCGTTCCTTGAAGTACCGGATCGCCCCCGGATGGAAGGGCATGGGCGAGCGGCCCGCCACGCCGGTCGTCGTGATATTTGATGCTTCCTTGTGCGACAGGGCAAGCTCGGCGCGGCGTTCGTAGATGAGCTTCGTGATCTGGTAGGCGAGGTCGTTGGAGAAGTCCTGATGGACCACGATCAAGTTTGCCACGCCTACCGTGGGGGCGTTCACTGCCGCGCCCGGATAGAACTCCTTGAGAATGACCGACCGGAAGTAGAGACTTCCGTATTTCTTCTGCAGGGTCGGAATCGTATTGTCCATCGGCACGAGCTTGATCTTGATCCCCGGGGTGGTCGCCAGGTAGAGGACGGCCGCGGTGGGAAGCCCGCCGCTCCAGAAGAAGGCGTCGATCTTGCGGTCCATAAGCGCGTCCGCGGATTCCGCGACGCCCAGGCGCTCCTTGCGGATGTCACGTTCGGGATCCAATCCTGCGGCTTCCAGGAGGCGCAAAGCGGTCACTTCGGTGCCGCTTCCGGGAGAGCCGACGGAGACACGCTTTCCTTTCAGATCGGCCATCGTGTTGATCCCTGACCCCTCGAGGGCGACGAGGTGATTGAAGTTGTTGTAGATCGGCGTCAGGGTCCGGATCGGGACCGGGTTGCCGCGGAACGTCTCGAGACCCTTATATGCATCGTAGGCCGTGTCGGCCAACGTGAAGGCGATATCGGCGCGCTTCGCCCCGATGAGGCGCATGTTGTCCACTGAGGCGGAGGTGACCTCCGCGGTCGCCTGAGCGCCGGGGATGTTCTTGGAGATGAGCTGGGCCAGGCCGCCTCCCAGCGGGAAATACACTCCCCCAGTCCCGCCGGTCACGATGGAGAGCCGGATGGACGGGGCCGCGAGGGCCTGCGGGAGCAATGCCGTAGCCGCCAAGATAGCGGTGGCCACGAAGACCACTGCGAGACTACGCCATCGTGATCCTCGGATCATGAGCTCTCCCTCCGGAAGCCTGTTGAGCGGCTCATCTGAAGACTCAGTTCGTGGAGATTTTCTGTGGGCAGTTCTCTTCGCCCTTTGCTGGCCACTGTGCCGCCTCAGGGCAACGCGACCCAACTACCGGAGCCGCGGGTCGAGGGCTTCCCGGAGCCCATCACCGGTCAGATTGATCGCGAGCACGGTGATGAAGATAGCCAGCCCGGGCCACAGCGCCATCCATGGAGCGCTGCTCAGGTACGCCTGCGCGATGTTCAGCATCGAGCCCCATGAGGGCGTGGGGGGCTGTGTGCCGAGGCCGAGGAAGGAGAGCGCCGCCTCGGCCGTGATCGCTGCAGCCGTGGCGAGCGAGGCCTGCACGAAGACCGGGGAGAGGATGTTCGGGAGGATGTGCTTTCCGATGATGCGGGCATCGCCCGCGCCCAGCCCGCGCGCCGCCTCGACGTAGTTCTGCTCCCGCTCGCTGAGCACTTGACCCCGCGCCAGGCGCATGAACTGCGGCAGGAACACGATGCCGATGGCGACCATCGCCTTGCCGAGGCCGGTTCCAAGCACCGCGGCGATGGAGAGCGCGAGGACGAGGAAGGGGAAGGAGAGCATCGCGTCGGTGATACGCATCAAGACATCGTCGAGCCGCCCCCGATAGTAGCC
>DATDEG010000303.1:0-7856 GCA_036523465.1 bacterium | reverse complement strand
TTGTCGCGTTCCGCGGTGATGGTCACTCCGGAGATCACCGCCTCGAAGTCGCCCTTCTGCAGGGCCGGGAAGATGCCGTCCCAGGCCGTGCTCTTGATGTCCGGTTTGCACTTGGCCAGCGTGCAGATCTCATTGATCAGGTCGATGTCGTAGCCGACGATGTTCTTGTTCGCGTCGAGCATCTCGAACGGAGGATAGGTCGCGTCGGTCGCCACGCGGAGCGTGCGGCCGCCGAGATCCGGGACCTGCCCGGCCGCGGGTTGGGTGGCCGGAGTGGGCTGGGTCGCCTGCTGACGCTGACAGCCCCATACGGCGAGCGTCACGACCAGCATGACGACTAGGATCCACGGACGTCTGCTCATCTCTTCCCCCCTCACCACTGTGATCTGCGAAGCCGATGGATGGCTTCTGCAACGCGCGGGGGCCACACCTGCAGAGAAGGGGCCCGCCGAACCGCCGAGAATACACCTGCGTCAAATCCCCAGGAGGCGAAGCAGTTCAGCAGTGACACCATGGGAGGAGGGGTAGCCTTGCAGCACCGGATTGGGCGGCTGGCCATTCTCATCATCGCCAGCCTGTTTCTCATCCCCGCGCTGACGACCGGAGCGCCTGCCGGCAAGACGTCTTGGGACGCGAAGGCCTGCGGCCGCGTGGGAGGCACGCTCGTATTCGGCCAGGCACAGGACACCGTGTCGCTGGATCCCAACGACATCGAGGACGGCTTCTCGGTCAACAACACGTCGAACATGTTCGATACCCTGGTCCGCTTCATGCCGACCTCGACGCAGGTGGAGCCGTCACTAGCCACTTCCTGGACCGCCTCAGCCGACGGTCTGACCTGGACCTTCAAGCTCCGCCAGGGGGTCAAGTTCCACGACGGCACGCCGTTTGACGCCGAGGCCGTGGTGTTCACCTACCAGCGGCAGATCGATGACAAACACCCCTACCATCCGGCAACGGCGCCCTACGCCTCGTTCACGTACCAGAACGTGAAGAGCGTGGAGGCGGTGGACGCGTCGACGGTGCGTTTCACAATGACCGCGCCGTTCGCACCCTTCCTCACCAACATGGCGATGTTCTCCACCGGCATCGTGAGCCCGACCGCGGTGAAGAAGTACGGCAAGGACTTCTTCAAGCACCCGGTCGGCACGGGGGCGTTCAAGTTCGTGGAGTGGGTGCAGAAAGATCACATCACGATGGAAGCCAACAAGGACTACTGGGCGGGACGGCCGTGCGTGGACCGTCTGATCATCCGCGGCATCCCCGACAACACTGTCCGGCTGCTCGAGATGGAGAAGGGCAGCATCCAGATGATGGACCAGGTCAACCCGCCGGACTATGACCGCATCCGGAAGAACAGCAGCCTCGTGCTCTACACGGGACCGGGCCTCAACACGGGCT
This sequence comes from bacterium, assembly GCA_036523465.1. Taxonomy (GTDB): domain Bacteria; phylum Sysuimicrobiota; class Sysuimicrobiia; order Sysuimicrobiales; family Kaftiobacteriaceae; genus Kaftiobacterium. Next base: position 6,455 of record DATDEG010000303.1, on the reverse strand, counting down.
ACATCGCGATCAACACGAAGAAGGAGCCTTTCAACGACGTGCGTGTGCGGCGCGCCGTGAACATGGCCGTGAACAAGGCGGCGCTGAACCGCGCCTTCTACGGGGGGGTCGCCCAGCCGGCCAAGAATCCCATCCCGCCGACGATCTGGAGCTACGACGACACGGTGAAGCCGTACGCCTATGATCCCGAGGCGGCGAAGAAGCTCCTCGCCGAGGCCGGATACCCGAACGGCATCACGACCGAGCTCTGGTGGCCGAACCGGGCGCGACCGTATCTAACCCAGCCTCAGAAGATCGCCGAGGCGATCCAGGCGCAGCTGGCCAAGGGCGGTATCCGCGCGAAGCTCGTCACGTATGAGTGGGGGACCTACCTCGCCAAATTGAAGAACCTCGAGCAGCCGATGGCGATCATCGGCTGGATCGGCGACAACGGCGACCCGGATAACTTCCTCTACGTCCTGCTCGACAAGGACAACGCCGTGGTGGGGAAGGCCCAGAACTACGCCGCCTACACCAGCGACGCCGTGCACACTCTGCTCATCAAGGGCCAGCAGGTGAACAGTCAGGCGCAGCGCGCCGCATACTACAAGCAGGCGCAGGAGATCATCGCCCGCGACGCGCCATGGGTCCCGCTCGTCCACGCGGCCCGCGTGGGCGCGTACCGCAAAGAGGTGCAGAATTTCACGCTGCACCCGCTGCAGATCTGGTGGTTGCACCGCGTCTGGTTGTCGAAGTAGCCTCAGCGGTCCGACGTCGAGGCCGGAGGATGACCTGTCCTCCGGCCTCGCTCGCCTAGCGCGGGCGAAGGCATGACCCGCTATCTCTTCCGACGGCTGTTGGAGCTGGTCCCCGTCTTCTTCGGCGTCATCCTCGTGGTCTTCGTCATCTCGCGGCTCACCCCGGGGGACCCGGCCGTAGTCATGCTTGGCGAGAAAGCCACACCCGAGGCCGTCGCGCAACTGCGCCGGGTGCTCGGGCTCAACGATCCCCTGCCCGTACAGTTCGGCCGCTATTTCGGCCGGGCCGTCCGGGGAGATTTCGGTCGATCCATCCAGAGCAACGAGCGGGTGGTCGTGGACCTGGCGACGCGGTTCCCGGCCACGATGGAGCTCACCTTCGGAGCGATGCTCATCGCCAGCACGGTCGGCGTGCTCACCGGTGTGCTCGCCGCCGCGCGGCGCAACACCTGGTTCGACGGGGTGAGCATGTTCGTCGCCCTCTTCGGCTTCTCCATGCCGATCTTCTGGCTGGGGATCATGCTCATTCTGCTCTTCGCCTGGCTGCTGGGCTGGTTCCCCATCTCCGGCCGGCTCGATCTCACGGTCGACCTGGCCCGCGTCACCAACTTCTATCTCCTGGACGCCCTGCTTACCCGGAACTGGACCGCGCTCGGCAACGCCCTCCGCCACCTCGTCCTCCCCGCGGTGACCCTATCGACCGTGCCGCTGGCCATCATCGCGCGGATGACGCGCAGCTCGCTGCTGGAGGTCCTGCGCCAGGACTATGTCCGCACCGCGCGGGCGAAAGGACTGACCGAACGCCGCGTCGTCTTCGGGCACGCCCTCCGCAACGCCGCGATCCCCGTCATCACGGTGATCGGTCTAAACGTCGGCAGCCTGCTCGGAGGAGCCATCCTCACGGAGACGATCTTCGCCTGGCCGGGGATCGGACGGCTGGTCGTGGACGCGATCTTCGCCCGCGACTACCCCGTGGTCCAGGGTGCCGTGCTCGTCATCGCCGTCGTCTTCGTCGTCGTGAACCTGCTCGTCGATCTCTCGTATGCCGCGCTCGATCCTCGGATCCGGTATGGTTGAACGGACGGAGAGCATCGCCCGTCCGATTCAGCATTCCCGCCGGACCGGATTCTATCAGGATGCGTGGCGGCGGCTGCGGCACAACCCGGCGGCCATCCTGGGACTCCTGATCGTCGCCGCCTTCGCCCTGGCCGCGGTGTTCGCGCCGTTCATCCTGCGCAGCGACCCGATCGAGCAGGACCTGGACGCGCAGCTCCTACCACCGTCGGGCGCGCACTGGCTCGGCACAGATGACCTGGGGCGGGACCTGCTCACGCGCATCATCTACGGGGGGCGCACGTCGCTGACCGTGGGCTTCGCCTCCGTGCTCCTCGCCCTCAGTGTGGGGACGCTGCTCGGCCTGACCGCCGGCTTCTACGGCCGCTGGGCGGACAGTCTCACGATGCGTACGATGGACATCATGCTGGCCTTTCCAGCGACGCTGCTGGCCATCTTCATCGTCGGGATCCGCGGCCCGGGGTTGAACAACGCCATGCTGGCCATCGGCGTGATCAACATCCCGATCTTCGCCCGCCTGGTCCGGGGATCGGTGCTGCGCGTCCGCAGCGAGGAGTTCGTCGACGCCGCCCGGGCGCTCGGCGCGGCCTCGGGCCGCATCCTCGGGCGGCACATCCTCCCGAATACGCTGGCGCCGATCATCGTCCAGGCGACGCTGGGCATCGGCGCGGCGATCCTCGAAGCGGCCGGATTGTCGTTCCTGGGTCTCGGTGCGCAGGCGCCGACGCCGGAGTGGGGCGCCATGCTCACGAACACCCGCGAGTTCCTCCGCGACGCCCCGTGGGCGGCGACGTTCCCGGGGATCGCCATCCTGCTCACCGTCGTCGGCTTCAATCTGCTCGGCGACGGCCTGCGCGACGCGCTTGACCCGCGCCTCCGGATGTAGCTAGGCCTTGATGACCTCCGGGTTCACCGGCGTGGGCGGCCGGCGGCCCTGCAGCACCGCCGCGATGTTCTCCGCTGCCAGTGTCGCCATGCGCGTCCGCGTGGGGATGCTGGCACTGGCGATGTGGGGCACGACCACGACGTTGTCCAGCTTCAATAGGGGATCATCCACCGAGACGGGCTCGCGCTCGAAGACGTCGATCCCCGCGGCGTAGATGGTACGCGTGCGCAGCGCCTCGGCCAGCGCGGCCTGATCGACGATCGGCCCCCGCGCGGCGTTGACGAACACCGCCGTCGGCTTCATCATGCGGAACTGCTCCATGCTGATGAGGTGCCGCGTCTCCGGCGTGAGCGGGACGTGGACGCTGATGAAGTCGCTCGCCCGCAGGACGTCGTTCATCTCCCGGTACTCGATACCCAGGCTCTCTTCCAGGTCGGGTCGCCGGATCGGATCGTAGTAGAGGACGCGCATATCGAATCCCTTCGCCCGTCTGGCCACGGCTGAGCCGATCCGTCCCAACCCGATGAGCCCAAGCGTGGCGTGATGGATGTCCTGGCCGGCGAGGAGCATGGGGCCCCACGTCTTCCACTTTCCGGCGCGTGTGAATGCGTCGGCCTCGACCATCCGCCGGGCCGCGGCCATGAGGAGCGCGAAGGCGAAATCCGCGGTCGTCTCGGTGAGCACCTCCGGGGTGTTCGACACCAGCACGCCGTGCCTCGTCGCCGCGGCGATGTCGATGTTGTCGAACCCCACGGCCATGTTGCCGACGACGCGCAGCCTCGGGGCGCGGGCTAGGAGTTCCTCGTCAATCCGATCGGTCAGCAGACTGAGCAGTCCATCGCAGTCGGCAACCTCCCGCAGCAGGACATCGCGCGGAGGCGGCTCATCCTCCCGGTCCCACATCCGCACCTCCGCGACCCCACGGATGACCTCGAGTGCGGGCGCAGGGATGACACGGCTGACGTACACGTTGGGTCGAGCCACGGGAGGGAAGCCTCCAGATCGTAGAAGTCTACTCGACCCTACGACCCGGGACGAAGTATCTCCTTGCAGATCCCGCTACGTCTCCGCTGGGAGGAGGTCGGCGAGCGGTATCGCGGCGAGCCGCACCGACGCCGGCAGCAGCGTCTCGACGGTAGCGTCACGCGCAGACTTGAGCGTCTGCTCCAGGGCGGCATCGAGGGCACTCATGCTCTCGACAACGATCACCCCCATCTCCCGCCCCTCCGGCGGAATGGCGCGATCGGCCACGAGGATCGGCGAGACGCGCCAGCCCTCGCCTTCGAACTGCTTCGCCTTGGCGCGCAACTGCACCAAGTCGGAGGCATCGACGCCGTTCTCCTTCGCGCGGAACAGGAGGAGCGTTCCCTGGTAGCATGCGGCGCCATCCACCGGTCCGGACCCGGGGCGCACCGCCACGGCTTCGACGCCGAACCGCCTCAGGCTGGCCTCGATGAGGTCACACATCCAGCGGTTGTCCGAGACGTACGCCTGCACGTGCTCGCCCAGGCGGTACGCCGTCTCCGTCTGCTCCTCACTGACGCGACGTCCGCAGTGCGGACACTCCAGGTTGAGGGCAACGAACTTCCGCATTTCCTCGGAACTCGGCGTGGAGGTGAGCCACTGAGCGGTCTCGCGGCAGAGGACGACATGCCAGCGCTCCAGCACACCTTCGGCGACGAGTTGTTCCATGGCCTCTCGCGTCGCATCAGCCGGGCGCTCCGGAGCCAGTGATGCCAGGTTGGAACCCAATACCGTGGGGCGACCGCGCACGGCGGGTTGATGTCGCATGGCCCGGAGCAGCTGCGCGCCATGGGGATTGCGGATCTCGGCCACACGCTCCCCGTTGGAGGCGAGTTGCAGGGCGGGCACGACGTCCCGCCGGAACCGATCCAGGCTGGCCCGCCCGCCCTCGTCGGCAATCAGCTGGTCCAGCTTCGCGCCGAGGAACGACTCGAGGTGGAGCTTGAGGGCGGTGGCGACCATCCGGACTTCGTGCTGGAACCGTCCGGCGATGACGACCCGCAGGATGCCGGGGCCGCGGTGGTGGACGATCACGCGCGCCCGTGACTGGGCCGGAGGGATGAGGACATCCATGAAAGGATCCGCCGCGCCGACGGTGCGGCCCAGCGGCCGATCGCCCACGGCGGTAGTGAACCTGCCGATGATCTGATGAATCTCTCCGGTGAGTCCCTGGTATCCGCTTTCGTGCAGACGCTCGAGCATGGACGCCAGCGTGTCCGCGTCCCAGGCCGGGCGCTTGAAGTCGACATACTCGATGAACATGCTCGCCCCCCGGGCCTGTAGAGCCAGGCCGCCCTGGAAGCATACCCACAGGCAGTGCCGTTCAGACGATTCGGGAGATCACCGATACAACCAGCGGTAGATTCCGTACGTTTGCATCACGCGCTGCACGTAGGCGCGGGTCTCGGCGTACGGAAGTTCTTCGACGAAACGGTCGAGATCAGACCGGGCGAGCGCGGCGTGGCGGCGGACACCGCCGGGCCCCGCATTGTATGCTCCGACGGCCAGCGGCACCGTCCCCTGGAATCTCCGGAGCAAGCCGGAAAGGTGCGCAGTCCCCGCCCGGATGTTGATCGCGGGCTCCGTCAACGCCGCCGGCTCCATCCGGCGGCCCAACACGCCTCGAGCCGTGGAAGGAAGCAGCTGCATCAGACCCACAGCCTCGGCGGGAGAGACGGCGCGCGGATCGAAACGGCTCTCTTCACGCATGATGGCGAGCACGAGCAGCGGATCGACCCCGGAGCGGTCTGCCTCCCGGGTGACAAGAGGCCAAAATGTGCGCGGGTATGCCAGGCGCCAGAGCGTCCCGTCGAGTTCACGCCCCCCATACAGCCCCTCGTCGACCAGAGGCTCGATGGCGCTGATCGACTTGGCCGTGTCGCCCGCTCTCGCGTAGAGTTCGGCCGCCGCCTGCCGGATCGCGGCGGGGACATCGTCGGCCAGCTGGCTGGCGATCTCGTCCAGCGCTTCCCCGTCAAAGCCAAGAGCGGCAAGCTCGGCGTACGCGGGCTCGAAGCGGTTTGCATCGAGCTCTCGTTGCTCTCGCGCCGGGACCTGGGTCGGGGGCGGCAGGGCCAACCGGGCCCGGGCGCGCTGGCCGTAGAAGGTGAGCGGATAGCGCTCCGCCACCTGTCGGAGCAGTGGGCTGGGTGAGCGCTGCGCCTGTCCTCCGGTGCGAGACGCCCAGTAGAGGTGCGCGGCCGCGAGCGGCGAGTCCGGGAAGAGCGTCGCGTAGCGCAGGAACAACGCATCCGCCTCAACGCTCAGCCCACGCTGCAGACGCGTCCAGGCCCGCCGCCACCTGGCATCATCGGCTCGAGCCGACTGTGGATAGCGGTCGATGACCTGCGCGTAAAGACGGTCGGCGGCTTCCCACGACCCTCTTGCCTCAGCCAGACGTCCCTGCGTGAAGACGGCTCGTCCGTTCCATGGGCTGTCCGGGTACTCTTGCCTCAGCTGCGACCACGCTGCGCTCGCCTGGGCGCTGCGCCCGATCTGCAGCCAGGCGACGCCTAACCAGAACAACGACCGATCGCGATCGGTGGGAAACCGAACCGCCTGCCGGAGCGCTGAGACCGCGGCACGTGATCCCAGCCTGAGGACACCGAGTTGATACCATGCCTCGCCGGCAAGGTCTTGCGGAAGCGGGCCTTTCACCGCGGACGCCAGCTCGCGCTCTGCCGCTCGGGGATCCCAGCGTTCGAGAAGGCGCAGGCCGCGCGCCGCGCGGGCCT
>DATDEG010000302.1:0-6552 GCA_036523465.1 bacterium | reverse complement strand
CTCGTACCCGACGTCACGGATCACGCGCGCCATGTCCTCCAGCGTGACCGCGTCGGGGGTGAACCGGACGAAGGCCTTCTCGGCCGTGAGGTTCACGCTCGCTTCCACCACACCCGGCAGGCCCCGCAGCGCAGTCTCGATCGTCAGTGCGCACGACGCGCACGACATCCCCGTGATCGGGAGCGCCGTTTCGGTCTGGACGAGGGTGGGTGGAGGTGTCGAGACCTCAGATGTCACGTTCCGGTCCTCCCCGGAGGCCATGCCGCGTGCTGCGCGTGGACGCGCTGGGCACACAGATGAGGAAGCAGGCGAACACGATTCCGGCGACGACAACGACCGCAGAGAACGCGGCGACGCGTGGGCCAAAGAGGGGCAATACCACCGCAGCCACGGCGACGAGGGCGCAGAGCGCGATGATGCCGCTCATCAGCATCCAGCTCTCATGCTCTGGGCTCACGTGCGGCCGCAGGTTCACCGCCGTCAGCAGCAGCCTCTCCCATGGCTGTGCCGAGAGCCCTTGCCCTCCACCTCGGCAGCCGGCCCGGCGGATGACGCTGCAACCGCGCGCCGATCGTGCGGATCGCTCTCGGCATGATCAGGCGCCTCAGCATGCGCTGCGCTGTCTCCCTCGTCATGACCGTGCGCTCCACTATGTCCCTGCGCATGGCCGTGGGCTCCGCCGTGTCCTCCTCGCCGGCCGAAGCCGCCGTGCATCCAGAGCATGCCGAGCACGATCACGGCGTAGATGATCCAGGTCCCATACCCTTGCCATAGCTCACTCATATCGTCTTCCTCCCGGCCGATCGCACCGGCAGCCATCCTCACCCGCATCGTGGGCGCCGGGCATACTCGCGGTCAGCCCGTGACCTCGAGAATCCCGCGCATCGCCGGATTCTCTTTGCCACCGCAGCAGACGTCGCAATAGAAGATGTAGCTTCCGGCCCGAAGATCGCGCAGGGTCACGGTGCGCTGGGAACTTGGCGGGATCTTCACATCCAGATCGAGTGCCTCGACGCGGAACTGATGCCACCCACCCCCGTCCGTGTGAAACTTGCTGTCGGGATTCACCAGCGTAAGCGTGAGGTCACTCCCGGCTCTCCCGGTCAGGCGCTGCGGCGAGAATCCAGCCATGGTGACCGTGACCTGCTGGCCGCCGGGAACCTGCGGCTTCTCCGCCCGCAATGGGTTGAAGGCAAGAAAGACCGCCAAGCCCACCACGAGGGTGGCCGCTGCCGCGAAACCGGCCACTATCCAGGGACTGCGTCCCGCTGCGGCCTGTCTGTGTCCCTTCCGTCGGGATTTCCGTGATCTGCTCATGGTCGCATCGTCACTCTATCTGCTGCGCAGCCGGCTGCTGGTGAACCGGCCGTTAAGAAAGTCTTAAGAGGAAGTTAAACTCGGCCGAGACGGAAGGCGCGTACCGTGCCAGCGGCCAATCCCCATGTCATGGTCGCCGCAGGCCGGCGCGCTGCGCTCGCGTGGATCAGCGGGGGTGTGCTCGTAGCAGCAGTGCTCGTGGCCGTTGTCCTCTCCCGCGATCTCTGGCTTCCTGTAGCCGTCCCGGTGAGGGATATCGAGCACGTGCATGGGCTGGCGGTCGATCCCCGCGACCCTCGAATCCTCTGGGTGGGCACACATTCCGGCCTCGTCCGCGTGGTCGACGGACTGGAGTGGATGCGGGTGGGGCGGGCGCGCTACGACATGATGGGGTTCACGATCGTACCCGGGCCGAGCCCGTACATGGTGACGAGCGGCCACGGCGGGCCGACGGACCGCCGTCCCGAACCCCTCGGACTGGAACGCAGCCGGAACGGGGGCCGGACGTGGCGGACGCTGGCGTTCGCCGGAAGAGCCGACTTCCATGCCCTTGCCGTGGCTCCGCAGAACCCCGCCGTGCTCTACGCCTGGAGCGTGGGCCCCCGGATCGGTTTGTACCGCAGCCGGACCGGGGGCCGGCAGTGGGACGCTCTCGGCAATCGTGGGCTCGTCGACGTCTACGATCTCACGGTATCCCCACGAGATACAGCGCTCGTGTTTGCGGCGACCTCACGCGGTCTCAAGATGAGCGCCGACGGCGGGGAAACCTGGCGGATGGCGGACGGGTTCTCGGCCGGAATCAGCGTGACGGCCGTGGCGATCAGCCGTGCGGATCCCCGCGTGATGTACGTGTACGCGATGGCCCCCACGATCGGCCTGGTCCGCAGCGACGATCGCGGCGCGACATGGGTGCCCACAGGACTCTATCTGGGAAAGGGGGACGCCGTCAGCAACCTGGCACTGGATCCCGGACGGCCGCGCGTCCTGTACATCGCGACGTATCGCGGAGATGTCTTTCACTCAAGCGACGGCGGAGTGACGCGCGCACTGTGGGTGAAGCAGGGTAAGGTGGTTGGACGCACCGCCGAGTCTCGATAACGGCGGGAATCCTTGTCAGTGGCAGGCGGGGGCGGAGGCCACGGGGGCCGTTGAGGCAACTCGCTTCGCGTGCCGCAGCGTACGCAGCATCAGCGCAATGCCGACCCCGTTTGCGGCGAGGCTGATCAGGATCACCGGCGTCTTGTACGCGACCAAGAAGGTCGCTGCGCCCGAGAGCCCGAGAAACGGAACGACATCGTTGAGGTGGTGGAGGCAGCAGGCCACCATCGCCGTGGTCGACGTGGCCGTACTGCCAGCCGTCACCGCCGCGGCCTTCCCGTCACCTCGGAGCACCCGCCGGACGTGGGAGAACAAACCCATCTGGACGCCGAACCCCGCCGTGACGAGAGCGATGAACATCACGTCGCTCCGCGACTGCGCGAGCAGGTGACTGAGCGAGCGGGACGACAGCCCGATGATCAGGCTGTAGCCTACGGCTAACAAGAGCGCAGCCAGAATGCCGGTCCGCAGCGCCCGGCGGTCAATCCCCGGCAGCGACGCGACGGCGATGCTCACGGCGTCCACCGGAACGTGCGCACGGGGACACCGGCGATGGTCTTGATCCGCAGCTCCAGCCCGGCATCGCGATCCACCTTTTTCGGCTGAGCGAAGATGAGCGCCCCGGAGCGGTGATGGCTGCCGTCGGACGTGCCGACCCAGCGGGTCGGCTGGAAGGTCTTCCCTATCGCCACCAGTTCGCTGACTTTGACCAGATCGTACCCTGAGAGATCGACGGAGTGTGTGTTCATCGTCACGAGGAAGACGGTCTGTGTGTCGGCGCTGTACTTTGCAGCATCAGGAGACCCGGGGAGCACAAGGGTTACCTCGATCTCTACCGCCCCCTGCCCCTGATCGCGCTGGGTCAGAGAGGAACTCGAAGCCGCCTGGGCGGGCGCCGGGGAAATCGAGTTCGCCACCCTCCGACCCGGGAGCACGAAGAAGACCGCGGCGAATACCGCCGCACCGATCACCACCGCCAGGATCCACGCTCGCATCGCATCTCCTCCAATCGTCACAAACTGATGATCATGCCGGCGGCCACCTATCCCACGTGCGTCGCTCCCGGAGTGACCCAGGCCAGGAGCGCAAGCCCAATCAACGCCACGACCAGCGCCGCGGCGACTAGCAGCGCAGTCCGTCTGCCGCGCGGGACGATGGCGCCAGATCGCTCCAGCAGCGGAACGAAGGCGAGGAACCCAAACAGGGCCAGACTTGCCCATAAGAGACCCGCTACGCCGATCCAGTTCTCCACGGCAAACAACGGCAGGAACGGCCACGGCGGCTTGGTCACCTCGATCCCTTCCACCGGGGCCGGTCCGGCGGCCGGCGGGAGCAGAACGGCCAGGATGAGGACGAGACCAGCGATGATCAGACCGTAGCGCGCGAGATGTCTGAGGTGCGAACTGAAGGGGAGGCGCGCCTCCCGGCCGCGGTCGGGCGGTGACGAGACGCCGTGTTTCTTGACGAGCCAGAAATGCCCAGCGATCAGGATCAATACGAGGCCTGGCAGGATACTCACATGGGCGATATACAGGCGAACCAGCAGAGGGACGTTCTGGGCGAAGGCATGGGCGAACCAGTGCCCCAGGCCGCCCAGCAGCTCACCGATGGCGACGTTGTGCTCGAGTGCTTCGAACCCCTCTTGATCCCACTTGAGGACGGTGCCCGAGAAGAACAATCCGACGGTCAGCGCGAGCAGAGCTACCCCGACGAGCCAGTTCACTTCACGCGGACGCTTGAACGACCCTGACCAGAAGACGCGCAGGAGATGCAGAAGAGCAATGAACACCATGGCCTGCGCCGCCCAGTAGTGGATCCCGCGCGCGATCCGGGCCACGCCGATACCCGTCATCATGGCCCTGACGCTGTCGTTGGCGAATTGCGGGGTCGGGTTATAGTACTGTGCCAGGATGATGCCTGAGACGATGAGGATGAGAAAGGTGATTACGGTGAGCCCGCCGAGCGAATAAGGGAGGGTGTTCGCGTGGCGCGGGATCGGATATCCGAGATCGGACAGCCCGATCCGTTCGTCCAGTCCCTTCAACACAGCCGCTCGGGTGCTCATGGGCGATGCGCCTCAGTTCGCCGAAACGTCATGAGGCCGGTGCCGGCGATGAGCACTCCCGCGAGAAGAAGAATGATCTCTCTCCGCGACCCACCGAATCGCGACCTGAGGGGCTCCGCCGTTCGCATCGCCGTCTCGACGTCAGGGGGCGTTCCAGCCGGCTGCATCCCACCAGCAGGCGCCTGTCGAGAGGGTCTCTGCGGCACGGACGGTGCCGGCGCGGAAGGAGGACTCGAGGGACCGGTCGAGCGGCTCGGCCCGGATGGAGGCATCGCCATTCCGGCCGGCATGATGGACGCGGTCAGCAGCCGCCGGGCGGAAGAGAGATCGTTGCCCTCGAGCGCCCGGAGCGCCTGGGCGATCTGATCCATGTGGACGCCCTGAGTCTGTTTGGAACGAAGGGCGGCCTCAAGGCGTTCACGGGCCTCGCCGCGCATCCCCGGGTTCTGCGCCAGCAGCCCGGTGGCCTGGCGGACCAGAGTCAGGGCGTCGGTGGGGAGCTTGTCTTTGTGTCCCCACACCGGCGGTGATGCCCCCGCAAGCAGGATAAGAGCAGAGGCTGCCCCGATCATCCACCGCGTCATCTGATCACCTTCAGCGAGAACTCTCGTCCCCAGGGCGACGGCTTCCGTCCATCGTCGGCCGGATCGTTGTACCAGACACCGTCAGCGTAGAAGAGGTATGCGTACGAGCCAGGGCAGAGGGTGATGTCGGCCGTCCACTGCCCGTCCGGCTGCAGACGCATCTCGTGAAGATGAGCGTCCGGACCGTCCACGGGCAGAGCAAGAAAGACGCGCTTCGCGCCGCACGCGAAGCCCTGACCGAGACGAAATGTCACGTTCCACGCTGTTTGTGCGCGCGCCGGCGAGATCACGCGTATCACCGTCCCGCCACTTGCCCGGTCGAAGTCCGCCTTCGGTAGGATGGTCGGTTGCGCCGCCGCGCCAGATTGATGATCAGAAGATACGCTCCGGCAACCACCAGTCCCACACTGAGGAACCATATCGCGGTCTGCACGGCCAACCACAAGGCGTGCCAGATTGGATTCACGCTGGCCCCTCCCTGGCCAGCCGTCGCAGCGGGACATGCCGCCGCCCGTCACTGGACACGTATCGCTCCGGCTCTCGCTCGAACTCCGCCTGACACCTGGGGCAGCACAGGTAATACTCTTCTCCGGCGTGCGCGATCACGATGTGCGCGCCTTGGCGTGTGATCCGCCTGCCGCACACTGGATCACGCCGGATCCCGTGTCCTCTCGCCATGGGCATATCGTAGTGACCGACTTGTCCGGGCTGGTTAAGGGGCAGTTAGTAGGGACTTAAACTTTCGTTAAGGCGCTTCGACTTCTTCGAACTGATAGATGCGCCAGGCCCGACCCTCACGCTGGAGCTGGAATCGGTGGGCGTGGACGAATTGGTCGCCCTCGATCCGTCCTCGATGGCCGTGCCTGCCCGGAGGCTCAGAAACGGAATGGCCGCCCGGAACAGCCGCGACTGGAAGGATCAAGCGCACGAGAACGTCGGTTTCCTCCTCACGCGGGGTCACGCGGACGATGTCGAACCTGCGGAATGGCTCGAGGCGGGAGGCGACGAACCGTTCGGTTCCCCCGATCCCCTCCTGACCAAGCCGTCCTGTGATGTGACGGGTGAGATACGCCTGCGCGATTCCCCAATTCTCCCGCTGGGCGGACTGTAAGAATCGCGTCACGACGAGTTCGGGCGGGCCCGAGACCGGCCGCATCCAGATGGTCAAGACCACACTCAAGATGATCAGCGCGCCGACCACGTATCGCATGGCCGTGTTCTGGCCCTCCCGTGCACGGACTCAGGGGTCAGTGGCCGTGTGAGTGCCCGTGGGCGTGCCCGGCCTGCTCGACGAACTTCTGCGGCTCCTTGTCAAACGCCGCCTGACAGCTGCTCGAGCAGAAATAGTAGGTCCGGTCATGGTACACAGATCTCCCTGCCGCCTTGCGTTCGTCAACCTGCATCCCACACACTGGATCGGTCACCATGCGTATCGCCCCCTTCGTGATGACTTCTGTGTTCTTTGCACCTACCTACCCGGCTATTCCG
>DATDEG010000301.1:0-10243 GCA_036523465.1 bacterium | reverse complement strand
GTCTTTGACGCGGAGAACGCACTATAACCCACCGGCACGGGAACGCGAAGGGCCTGTCAGCGGCAGGCACCGGGTACGATGCTACATACTGGGGCTGCTGGAGGTCCAGATGCGGTTCGGATGGCTTGTCATCCTTCTACTCGTCGCGGCGCAGCCGCCGGCGCTGGGCGCAGGGTGGGTCACGTTCAGCCACCCGAGCCCGCCGTTCTCGATCCAGTACCCCGCAGAGTGGCTGCGGATCAGCGCGGACAAGCTGGCCCTCCTCGTCTTGGTCTCGCCCGACACGCGCGGGCTGGGCCTGGTCGTCGTGGGCGTGCCGATCCGGCGCAGCGAGAGTGTGGAAGATCTCGTGCCTGAACTGCCGCGGATCGTGCCGAGGAGCTTCGCCGACTACCGGCCATTGCGTACGGACCGGACGACCCTCGGCGGACGGCCCGCGATCGTCCACTACTTCACGGGGATCCGGAACAGTGAGCGTTTGTACGTCATGCTCGCCGCCGTCACGACCGATACGCACGGGTATCTGCTGTACGGGACGACGGCGGTTGACTCCGCGCGATTGCGCGAGGAACTCGCGCTGCTTCAGGCAATCATCGTGCGATTCCATCCCGGCCGCTGACAGCACCCGATCCGCCCCGGTGCGAGGCCACCATACCTCTCAGGCCGATGCGGCCTACCGGCGGATACCAGGGGCGACTGCTAGGAGGGCTGCCCAGGCGCCCGCCTCATCCGCTTCCCGACGGGCGATCACATCTCTCATCCCATGCAGACCGGCGTCGGATGCCGGGATCTGTTGATCAAAGCACTGATCGAGCGCGGCCATGCGCTCTGATGGCGCGAATCCTCTCAGGGCCTCGCCGACGAACTGCTGCCGCTCAGTGCAGTAGTCGAACAGGATGCGGCTCGCCGTAATCACCCTGGCGGACACGCGGGCCGAGCGGAGCGCCCGCTGCGTCTTCAGCCACCGGAGCGCGCGCTCGCGCTGGGAGGCAGTTCTCAGCCGCAGTGCGACCGCGGTGACGTCGGCATCAACCTTCGCGTTTCGGTCGTACCAGGCGCGCAGTTCCTCGGGCGTCGGCGGCCGGCGTCTCGCGCCGATGTGCTTGAAGAAGTCCACCGCATCGACGGTATTGGCGCGCATGCGGTTGGCCTGAGCGGCGAACTCCTGGGTGCGCACCGCGTCCTGTTGCCGGCTGAACAGGATCCAGCCGGTCACGGCCAAAACGAAGCCCAGGCTTAATGCGACGGGCAGCCGCGCGGATCCGTGGATGCTGGAGCTCACCCTACCGTGCGCCGGGACGGCACGTCGTCGGCAGGATAGCAACGACCGCCCGCGCAGACCCAGGTCTGCGTCTGTCCCTGCCGCTCCAGCTGCAGCGTAGCGTGCGTGATCCCGAAGCGATCGGCCAACACACCCTGGAGATCCTGCAGCACCCGCTCCGGGCCCGCGTGTTCGGTGATAACGACGTGGGACGTGAGCACCGGAAAGTCAGAGGTGATCGACCAGACGTGGAGATCGTGCAGGCCGGTCACCTGCGGGAGCGCCAGCATGGCCGCGGCGATCTCGGAGTAGCGGAGTCCCGCGGGGACGCCTTCCAACAGGACGCCGACGCTCTCCCGCATGAGCCGCCAGGCGCTCACGATGATGAGCAGACCGATGAACCCACTGATCAACGGATCGGCCGGGGTCCATCCCGTGAGCGCGATGAGCAGGGCCGCCGCGATCGTCCCGACCGAGCCCAGGAGATCTCCCAGAACATGGAGGAACGCGCTCCTCAGATTCAATCCTCTCCGGCGGACCGGAGCGAGGATCAGCGCGGCGGAGACATTCGCGAGTAATCCGACGACAGCCACGACGAGCATGAGCGTACCGCGGACGTCGGGGGGGGCCAGCACGCGGCGGTAGGCCTCGGCCAGGATCAATCCCGCCATGACGAGGAGCGCCGCACCGTTCGCGAGCGCGGCGAGAACCTCCACGCGCTGGAAGCCGAAGGTCCGCTCAGGCGTCGCGGGGCGGGCGGCGAACCACAAGGCGAAGAGGCTGAGGACGAGGGCGGCGGCGTCGCTGATCATGTGCGCGGCATCCGCGAGGAGGGCCAGGCTGCCGGCGAGGATACCGCCGATGACCTCCGCGGCGAGAACGGCCAGGGTGACGCCCAGCGTCCAGGTCAGCCGCCGCCGCTCATCACTGTCGGACGGGACCCCTACCCGGTCATGGCTGTGATCGTTGCAGCGCTCTGAGGGCGTCACTGTTTACGCTTCTTTCCTACCCCGGCGTCGCCGGCCCGAGTGAGCGGGCCGATCGTCCGCCCGTGCGCGGAGTCGTCGATGAGCGTCGCCAGCCGTCGCGCCCGTGTCTCCTCACGCTTCGCGGAGATCACCCAGAAGATCGCCACGCGCCGGTACCAGGGCGACCGCGCGCCGAAGTACGCCCATGCTCTCGTGTTTGCCCTGAATTGTCGCTCCTCCGCCGCGCTCAGGCGCGCGGTCTTCCGCTGCTCGTAGGAGTAGATCGCGGACTTCTCATCGGCGCGTCCCTGGAAAGCACGCAGGCCGGCGGGCCGCATCCGCCGGAGCCGGATGAGCTCCTTCACCCGGGCGATGTTGCGCGCGCTCCAGGTGCTCCGGGGATTCCGCGGCGTGAACCGGTTGACGTAGCTGATGTCGTTGAGGGGCTTGCGGATGCCGTCGATCCACCCGAAGCACAGCGCTTCATCGACGGATTCGGACCAGGTCATGCTCGGCCGGCCTGAGCTGCGCTTGTAGAATCCGACCCAGAGCTCGGAGCGCGTCTCGTGGAATCGCTCCAGCCAAACGCGGAATTCGGCGGGCGTGGCGAAGAAGACGGGCGCCGAGGAGCCGCCGGCCCGAGCGGAGCGATCCCGAGGCGGCGGCCCGGGGCGCGCCTTTGTCCGGCCCACGGCCTATTCGGTGGCGCCCACGCGATGCCCGCGCCGCTCAAACAGCGTGTAGAGGATCGGGATCAAGAATAGGGTGAGGAATGTCGAGACGGCGAGCCCGCCGATCACCGACCGGGCCAGCGGCATGTTCGTCTCGCTGCCTTCCCCCAGGCCCAAGGCCATCGGCATCATGCCCAGGATCGTGGCCAGGGCCGTCATCAAGATCGGCCGCAGCCGCGTCCGGCCGGCCTGCACGATCGCCGCCAGCGCCGTGAGCCCGGTGACCTGCAGTTTGTTCGCGTAGTCCACCAGCAGGATGCCGTTGCTCACGACGATCCCCACCATCGTGATGATGCCCATGAAGGACATGATGGACAGCGTGACGTGCGTGAGCAGCAGCGTCCACACGACGCCGATGAGGCCCAGCGGGACGGTGAACATGATCACGAACGGATCCACCAGCGACCCGAACTGTGAGGCCATGATCATGTAGACGAGCATGAGCGCCAGCGCGCTCGCCAGGCCGAGGCTGCCGAAGGCGCTCGTCTGCTGTTCGGTCTGCCCGGCGAGATGGTAGGTAAACCCGACCGGCCAGGAGATGCGCTCCATGGCCTGGCCGACTTCGGCGGAGACGGCGCCGAGCGGCCGGTTCACCACGTTGGCCGTCACGTCGACGACGCGTTGCTGATTCTTCCGGCTGATCTGCAGCGGCTCGCTGCTCAAGGACACGCGGGCGATGTCGCGCAGCAGGATGGGCGTCCGCCCGGTCGGCGAGGGCGCGCCGTCGGCCGGCGTGTCCGCCAGCGTGATCAGGGGCACGTCGGCCAGATCCTCCGGGTCCGTCCGGTACTGGGTCATCAGGCGCGTGACGATCCCGTACTGCGCGCCTGAGATCGGATCGATCAGCCGGCTCGCAGTACCGGCGTTGCCGGAGATGGCCATCGTGATCGCACTGGCCACAGCCGCCGGCGATAGCCCCAGCAGCGCCGCCTTATCCTTGTCGATCCGCACCGTGAACGCCGGATACTGCCCGCGCGGCGAGATCCGAACGTCGGCGGTGCCGGGAGTCTGTGCGACCGCCGCGGCGACCTGGGCGGCGAGCTGCTGAGCGATCGTCTGATCGTATCCCAGGATCTGGACGTCGATGGGCGCCCCGGCCCCGATGTTCACGATGTTACGCTGAATGCCGCCGATCGAGACGAAGAACTGCGCGCCGGGCAGCTTGCCGTCGAGGCCGCGCCGGACCCGGGCGGCCAGCTCATCGGTCGAGGCATCCCGCTGTGATGGAGGAACGAGCCTGACGTTCACCTGTCCGAAGTTCGGCCCGCCTCCACCGAACGGTCCGCCTCCCGAGCCCGCGGTGGTCGTGATGGTCGTGATGTACCGTGGCTGGACGATCTGACGGACTACGCCTTCCACCTGTCCGGCGGCCTCGGAGGTGACCTGCACCGCTGTGCCCTGGGGAAGCTGCACCCCGACGCTGAACTGGCTTTCGTCCGTTGCTGGGAAGAACTCCGAACCGACGAACCGCATCGCAAACAAGGAGACGGCGAACAGGGTGGCCATGCCGGCCACGACCCACCACCGGCGGCGCAGGGCCCGCTCCAAGACGCGTTGGTATCCGGCGTCCAGCCGTCCGTGCAACCGGTTGCTCGACCGTTCCAACCGCGCCATGAACCGCCCCAGTGCGGTGCCGGGTTCCTCTTCGTCCTCCCCGTGCTTCCGGGCGCGCAGGACCCGCATGCTGAGCGTGGGGTCCACGGTCATCGACACGATGTAGGAGGCCGACATCGCGAAGACGATCGTCAGCGCCATCGGGACGAACAGCCGGCGGGCAATCCCGAAGAGGAATACCACGGGGAAGAACACCGCCACCGTTGTGGCCGTGGAGGCGAAGACGGCCGTGCCGACCTCATGCGTGGCGTCCAGCACCGCCTGGCGCACCGAGATCCCCGGCCGCCCGAGGTGCCTGGTGATGTTCTCGCGGACGACGATAGCGTCGTCGGCCAGCCGTCCCAGGGCCAGGGTCAATCCGCCCAGGGTGAAGACGTTGAGGGTCTGACCGGTGAAGTACAGCAGGATCAGCGAGGTCGCCACCGAGAGCGGCAGGCCGATCCCGATGATGAACAGGTTCCAGAGGTTCGGCAGGAAGAGCAGGATAACCGCGAAGACGAGCAGGGCGCCGATGAGCGCCTCGTGGGTGAGGCTGGTAATGGCGGACCGAACGTATCGCGATTGATCGAAGGAGATACGCATGTCCGTTCCCTGGGGAATCCCGGCGAGATGGGGAAGCTCAGCCCGCAGCGAGTCGACCACGGCCACGATGTTGGCGCCCGGCTGGCGGACCACGGACAGCGTCACGCCAGGGAGGCCGTTCACCTTGACGATCTGGGTACGGTCCGCCGTCGCATCCTCGACCAGGGCGATATCGCCGACGTGCACGGGCACGCCGTTGCGTGTTGAGATGACGACCCGGCGGATGTCATCCACGCTCTGCAGCAGGATGGGAACCTTCAACTGAAAGTCGATCTGCGGGTTGCGCAGACTGCCGGAGGGAAGGAGCGCGTTATACCGCCGGACGGCGGTATCGACGTCCTGCAGGGCGAGCCCGGTCGCCGCCAGCCGTTTGGGATCCACGTTGATGTTGAACTGTCGCGCTATCCCACCGCTGACAAACGCCGTGGACACGCCCGGCAGCCGCTCGAGTTGCGGCTCGATCGTATCGGTGGCCAGCTGGTAGAGCTGCCGCGCATCCAGCCCCGGCACGGACAGCACGACCTGCGCCACCGGGGTGTTGGCGATGTCGAACTTGAGCACCGACGGCTGGCCGGCTCCGTCGGGCAGCGCCCCCGCCACGCGCTGCACGTTCTGAATGACCTCGACAAGGGCGACGTTGATGTCCTTGTCCCAATCGAACCACACCTGGACGAAGCTGGATCCGCGGCGGGAGGTGGATTGGATCTGCTGCACGCCGGGCACGCGGGTGATCGCCGACTCGATGACATAGGTCACCGTACGCTCGACGTCCTCGGGCGAGGCGCCGCTGTATCCGGTGGACACGCTCACCGCCGGCACGGTAATGCTGGGGAAGAGATCCAGCGGCAGGCGCGTGACCGCGATCTGGCTCAGCACGACGGCCGCGATACACACCATCAGGACGAGGATGGGGTTGCGGACGGCGGCGCGCGTCAGGAACATGGATCGTCACTCACCGGTGCGGACCGGCCCGCCCTCACGCAACTGCTCCACGCCGCGCAGCACGATCGTCTCCTGAGGGCTCACGCCGCCGGTGATCTCGACGACGGACTGGTACGTGGTTCCGATCGTCACCGCCCGCCGGGAGACCTGGCCCTGGTCGATGACCCAGACGAATTGCTGTCCTCCGATGATGACGAGCGCCGACAGCGGCACCGTGTACGCCTGACGCGGAGGTCCGGACAGTTGGACCCGGGCGTACATCCCGGGCCGCAGGGCGTGATCGCGGTTGTCGAGATCGACCTCCACCTGCACGGTCCGCGTGTCCGGGTCAACGCCGCCAGCCATGCGTCCGACGGTGCCCTTGAACACGCGACCCGGGTAGGCGTCGACCGTCACATTCGCGGTGCTGCCCCGCCGGACCGTGCCCATCGACGCCTCCGACATGTTCACGATCACGGCGATGTTGTCCAGCTCGGCAATCGTCATGATCGGCACACCGGACCCCGGTGAGATGAACGCCCCGGGATCGAGCGACCGGCTCACAACGACGCCCGAAAATGGGGCCTTGATCGTCGCACTGGCCTGAGCCAGCCGGGCGTTCTGCAGCGCAGCCGCAAGACTGGCTGCCTGGGCCTGCTGTGTGCGGATCTGCGATATTGCGGCGCGCTGCTGGGCCTGGGCGGCACGGAGTTGCGCCTGGGCCTGATCGACGGCGGCCTGCGCCACCCCGACCTGCGCGTCCGCTGCCTGGACGCCGGCCTGCGCCGATTGCAGGTCGGCGGTCGCCTGGTCCACGGCCTGTTGCGAGACGAACCCCTGCTGGAAGAGCGACGTAACGCGGGCATGCGTCGCCTGCACAACCGTCAACTGCGCCTTGGCCTTGTTGACCGCCGCACGCGCGTTGCCGAGATCGGCAACTGCCCGACGGCGCCCGGCGGTCGCATTGACCACCTGCGCATCCGCCGCCGCAGCCGCCGCCTGTGCGCTCTGGACCGCGGAGGCCGCGGCCAGCGCCGACTGTTGAGCCTGGCCGACCTGAGCATCCAGTTGCGAGTGCTCCACGACCGCGACGACCTGGCCGGCCCGGACGGCGTCGCCAGGCCGCAGTGCCACCATCTCGAGATATCCCGACACTCTGGACTGGATGCGGACCTCTCGGAGGGAAATCACCGTGGCGGTGAGATCGAGCGTCGCTGGGATCCGCGTGGCGGTCAGGTGACCGGCCGCCACCATCGGGGCGGGAGCGCTCCGTTGCCGTCCTCCCGGTGCGGGGGCACCGCGCGGGGTCCCTCCTGAAGGGCGCTGCGCGCCTTCTTCCCGGGCCGCCGGGGGCGCCTGTGAAGAACGACCCAGCGCCACGACCGCAACGCCGCCCACCAGGACGACCCCGGCGATGATCCACAGCCAGCGCTTCCGTTGCATCAAGCCCCCCACCCTGTCTAGGTGCGGACGGTTACAAACGTCAGGAATTCGATGATACCACGATAGATTGTTGCCTTGTGTCTCGTCCGAAACGTATACGTCCCGTCGCGCGACACGTGCCGGATGACGAAATGTCCCGAGGACTCCCCGACCCCGCGGAAGTCGAAGGTGAGCACGGTATGCCTCGGACCCACAACCGGCCCCGCAGCATGACTCCGTCGGTCGCCGGGAACGTGACACGTGAGTGGGGCGATGCCGCCGGAGCGGCGGGCTCTGCGCCGAGGAGAACGGTTGCCCCGGCCACGGCGAGCATGCTCAGGTGACGACCCAGCCTCAGACGCGACGACCGGGGTGGTGCCCACCAACCCACGACCTACATCACCGACTTGATCAGTCCGCCGTCGATCTGCAGCGTCGTACCATTCACGAAGCTGGCCCGCGGCGAGGCGAGGAACACGACGACATCCGCGAACTCCTCGGGCCGGCCCAGGCGCCCCAGCGGGATCTGATTCGTCCACAGGCGCCGCTCCGCATCCTCGAAGCTGGTGCCCTCACGTTCTGCGTAGGTCGCCGTCAATCCCTGGAGCCGTTCGGTGGCGATCGGCCCCGGACAGACGGTGTTCACAAGGATGTTCTCGGGGGCCAGTTCCGTGGCCAGCGTCTTAGCCAATCCAACGACGGCCAGCCTGACCGCGTTGCTGAGGACCAGGTTCGGAAGCGGCTGCTTCACGGTGAACGACGTGATGTTGATGATCCGTCCACCGCCCTGGGCGCGCATGTACGGCACGACCAGCCGGCTCAGGCGGACCGTACTCATCAGGTTCAGCCCGACGGCCTGCCACCAGTCCTCGTCAGTGAGCTCGACAAACGGCTTGCTCGGTGGGCCGCCGGCGTTGTTCACCAAGATGTCCACGCGTCCGAACCGCTCCGCGACGGCCCGGACCACTCGTTCGGCGCCGTCGGGTTGCGAGACGTCCGCGGCAATGCCCAACACCTCGGGACCGATCCCGGCTGCCGCGGTCTGCACGCCTGCCTCGTTTCTGGCGCAGATCGCGACTTGGGCGCCCTCGCGGGCGAAGGCCGTGGCGATCGCGCGCCCCAATCCGCGGCTCGCCGCGGCCACCAGCGCAACCTTACCCTGCAATCCGAGATCCATCGTCCCCCCCCCGGCGATGTTACGTCTTGTCCTGAACGTCTTCTCTATGAACTGAGTCGTCGGCGTGAAGGCTAGACGGACTCTTCGAGACGGCGGATGAGGCGGTCGAGCAGACGCCGTCGCAGTTCGGCCCGCGAGCGCATCCCCGCACCACCGCCCGGGCCGCCCTGGAACCCTGGTCCCCCAGGACCGAAACCCGACCCGCCTGGGTCGCTCAGACTTCCGGGCCCACCCGGACCGACCCCCCCGCCGGGGCGCCGCTGCCCGCCTCCCGGGCCACCGCCCGCAGCGCGCCTCTCTGCGCGCCGCGCCAGGGCCTGGTCTCGAAGCCGGGTCAATTCCGCGCGCTGCTCGGGAGTGAAGATCCGCATGATCTCGTCGGCGAGGGCGTGCGACGCCTCGACGTCGTTCGGGTCGGTGTCGCGCAGGACCCGGAGGAGCGGGAGTACCGCGGCGACCTGCGCAGAAGACAGATGGTTGTTTTCGCTCCGCAGCAGCGCTCCAACGGCTACGGCTGCCGCCATCGCCGGATCACCCCGCGCCGGTTCACTGCGACGCGGCCGGAACTCGGCATAGGCAAGCACTCCCCCCGCGGCCACCACGAAGATGAGCCCGGCGATGATGAAGGGACGTTTCATCGATCTCCCCTATTCATACCTGAGGGCGACGATGGGGTCGAGAGCGGCCGCCCGTTGCGCCGGATAGATGCCGAAGAAGATGCCCACGGCCGCGGCGAACGAAACCGCGAGCACGAGGGAGGCGGGGGAGACGAGGGTCGTCCACCCTGCGAAGCGCGAGATCAGACCGCTCCCGGCGATACCGAGCAGCAGGCCGATGAGTCCCCCCAGCAGGCTGAGGACAAGGGCCTCGACGAGGAACTGGCTGAGGATGTCCCGGCGGGTCGCCCCCACCGCTTTCCTGATACCGATCTCCCGGGTGCGCTCCGTGACGGAGACGAGCATGATATTCATGATGCCGATCCCGCCGACCAGCAGCGACACCGCGGCGATGCCCCCGAGGAGCAGGGTCATCGTCTGCGTCACGCCTTGGAACGTGGCGATGATGTCCGCCTGGTTGCGGATGGAGAAGTCGCTGTCGTCTCCGGGCTGGATCCGGTGCCGCCGCCGCAAGACCGTCTCGACCTCGCCGAGCGTGCCATCCATCTCCTCGGGCGTGCGCACCTTGACGTAGATCGCACGCACGAAGTCCACCCCGAACAGGCGCCGTTGCGCCGTCGTGAGCGGGATGACGATGATGTCGTCGCGGTCGTTGAAGCCCGTGGCGCCCTTCTCCTCCAGCACGCCGATGATGGTGAACGTCACCCGGTTGATCTTGATCGTCTGACCGATCGGGACGGCGGCACGATCGCCGAAGAGGTCCTCCACGACCGTTCGCCCCAGGACGGCCACGCGGGCGCGCGTGGCCATGTCCGTCTCCGTGAAGAACGCTCCGTCGGCCACGAACGTGTTGCGCACTTCCTGAAAGTCGGGTGTGACGCCGGAGACGCTCGTGTTGACGTTCTCCGACCCGTGGACGGCCTGGGCGTTGCGCGAGAATTCGGCCGAGA
>DATDEG010000300.1:0-2016 GCA_036523465.1 bacterium | reverse complement strand
CCGGTCTTGTCCAGCACAACCGTGTTCAGCTCCTTGGCCTTCTGCAGGGCCTCGCCGCCCCGGATGAGGATGCCGTGCCGCGCGCCCAGGCCGATCCCGGTGGTCAGCGACATCGGCGTGGCCATCCCCAGCGCGCATGGGCAGGCGATGATCAACGTCGTCACCGCCACGACGAGCGCGTATGTCAGTGCGGGTGCGGGACCGAAGAGGTACCACACCACGAACCCGGCGATGGCCAGGATGATCACCGCCGGGGTGAAGTAGCCGCTCACCACGTCCACGATGCGCTGGATCGGCACCTTCGTGGCCTGCGCGTCCTGGACCATGCGGATGATGTTCGCCAGCGCGGTATCCGAGCCGACCTTCGTGGCCCGGAAGCGGAAGGCGCCGGTTCGGTTGATCGTCGCCCCGATCACCTCATCGCCCTCGTGCTTCTCGACCGGGATCGACTCGCCGGTGATCATCGACTCGTCCACCGCCGAGCCGCCGGTCAGCACGACGCCATCGACCGGAATCTTCTCGCCGGGTCGCACGATGACGACGTCGCCGACGGTGACCTCCTCGACGGGGAGGTCTACCTCGCGGCCGTCGCGCACCACCCGGGCCGTCTTGGCCTGCAGGCCGATGAGCTTCTTGATGGCCTCGCTGGTGCGCCCCTTGGCCTTGATCTCCATCGCCAGTCCGAGGACGACGAGCGCCGTCACCACGACCGTCACGTCGTAGTAGACTTCGGTCATCGCTGCCTCCGGGAAGATCTGAGGGAAGAGTACGGCGATGGTGGAGTATATCCAGGCCACGCCGGTGCCGAAGGCGATGAGCGTGTGCATGTTCGCCCGGCGGTTCCGCAGGCTGCCCCACATTCCGGTAAAGAACTGGCTCCCGCTGTAGCTGAGCACGGCGAAACTGAGCACCCCCATCACCATCCAAAGGTACCGGAGGTTCTCACTGCCGCGCGGAAGCCACTCGCGCAGGACCGGGAACAGCCACGGGTAGGAGAACACCATCGTGAACACCCCAACGCCCGCCCCGAACCACCATTTGCGCATCAGGGTGTGATACTCACGCTCTTCGTCGGACAGGCGCCGGGATGGCTGGTCTTCCGCCCGAGTGACCTCGTGGGAATCGCGGGGCATCTCTTGGATCCCTCCCCGCGTCTCAATCACCTGCCCGGCCCCGCTGTGTGCCACCACGTCAGCCACCCGCCTTCTGCTCCGATCCACTCCCCAGCGTACATAGGCGCCGCGCCGGCCGTCGTTAAGTCGGTCTTTTCATAGGATTAAGGTTTCGTTAAAGACGGCGCTTCGTCGATGCTCATCGTACGAGGCGAGGGCGAATCCGTGAACGGCGGTTCCGCGGGTCGGGGGATCGGCGAAACTACGTAGGGCGGGTGGGCAGGGTCAGGCCGACCCTCATCTTGTCCAGCAACTTGAAGAGATTTCAGCGTTGGGTCTTTGAACTGCGCACTCTGCAGAATCGGACGGTACTCGCGCAACCGATCCATGATGAACTCGATGACGTGGCCGAGCGTGACCGTCAGCATCGTCGGCGCGGGCGGTGTCTCGGCAGTTAGGTCTCGACGAGGGCGACGGCGGGATCCATGGGAATTCGTCAGCGGGCCCGCCATAAGAAAGGAAGCGGGTCCAGGGGCGTGTTGTTGCGGCGGACTTCGAAGTGCAGATTCGGTCCTGTGACATGACCGGTTGTTCCGACCCTGGCGATGAGCTCTCCGCGTTGTACGCGCTGCCCGACCACGGCGATGACTGTGGAGGCGTGCCCGTACCACGTCGTCAATCCGTCTCCGTGATCGAGGACGACCAGCTGCCCGTAGCCGCCCTGCATTCCGGCGAAGGTCACAACGCCGTCCCGGGCCGCCATGATCGGCGTGCCGACGGGCGCGGCGATATCGATGCCGTGGTGATGCCGCCGCCCTCGGAAACCGAAGCGCGAGGTGATCACGCCACGGCTTGGCCAGAGGAACCCGGGCCGGACCGCCGGCCGCACCGCACCGCGCGGGAC
>DATDEG010000299.1:0-16938 GCA_036523465.1 bacterium | reverse complement strand
GCGCGTAGTTGTTGAAGACCCCGCCGCAACTCGCGCAGTCGCCCATCGCGATGACCCACTTCGGCTCGAGCATCTGCTCGTGGATGTGCTTGAGCACGGGCGCCATCTTCTGGCTCACGCGCCCCGAGACGATCATCAGATCCGACTGCCGCGGCGAAGCGCGGAACAACTCGCTGCCGAAGCGGGCGATGTCGTACCGGGACTGCGCGGCAGAAATCATCTCGATCGCACAGCAGGCCAGGCCGAACTGCACGGGCCACACCGAATTCTTCCGCGCCCAGCGCACCACCCGGTCGACCGTGGTCGTCAGGATGCTCCCGCCGACGGCGCGCGCGTCGGCGTCCGTCATGGCGGATGGATCGGCCGTGCGGCTGATCTGGATCCCCGCTGGCTCGGGACGAACCGGCGGGCGCCCGGTGCCGCTGCGCGGGGGCTGAGGGGGTTTCAGTGCCACTCCAGCGCCCCGCGACGCCAGGCGTAGACGAAGCCGATGCCCAGCACGCCGATGAACGTTAGCATCTCGACGAGACCGAAGACGCGGAGGCTGCGCGCCACCACAGCCCAGGGATACATGAAGACCGTTTCGATGTCGAACAGCAGGAAAAGCATGGCGATGAGGTAGTAGCGGATGGGGATGCGTTCGCGGGCCGAGCCGATCGGCCACACCCCCGACTCGTACGGTTCACGCTTTCCGGGAAGCGGACGGCCGCGACCGAGAAGGGCGTGAGCCGACAGCAAGACCACGACGAGCAGTACGGCGAAGGCGAAGTGAACGAAGATCGGAAGGTAATCGGTCAGCACCAGACGTCCCCGCGCAGCGACACCCACGAATCCCCAGGACGAATTCGCGGGGACCGGGCTCACACCTCGGTCCCACGGATGATGATTACAAATGCCTCGGGGAGTGTCAACGGACGTCGCTATCACGGTGCGGTCTGCCGGTTCGTCACCAGCACCCAGCCGGTGGGCAGCGCCATGACGACCGAGGGACGCAGTTCACGCTGAATGCGCCGGTAGGCGGTAGGGGCCAGGACGGCAATCACACCGGTCCGGCTCCAGCTCTGTTTGAGGGTATCCTCATCGGTGACGTCGATCGTCGTTGCCGTGAGGAAGTAGTTCACGTGCTTGCTCTCCTGGCTCTCCTCCCCGACCATGACCACGCGGTCCTCCGACCGGTACCGCCGGTCGATTTGCAGAGCCACCGTACGCCATGGCCAGCGCCGTTCGAACTCCGCCGTCGACGTCCACTCGTATGCGGCATGGGCAAGGATCATCCCACCGGCCAGCAGAGCGATGGCCACGCGTCCCTGTCCCCGCAGCGCGGCGAATACGGCGGCGGCCACCACCAGGCTGAACGCAGCAATGACAGGCAGGAAGACCTTGAGATCTGATCGGACTGTACCGGACCCAAACCCCATCACAGCCGCGACCGGCAGGACCCACATCGCGGCCAGGATTCCTGAGGCCGTCCACAGGCCGCGGCGGGTATCCAGCCGGGGGGCGAGGGAGCGCGCGGCGAGCACGGAGAGAGGCGGATAGAGCGGGAGCAGATAGCGGATGGACTTCGTGCCCGGAACGACCGATAGCACCACGAAGACGGCCAGGACCCACACCGCGCAGAGACGCAGCGGGTGGGCTCGACTGTGGGCGGCACGGCAGGTCTCCCGGATGGCTCCGGGCAGGACGCCTGACCATGGGAAGACCCCCACGATGACCAGCGGCACGTAGGCCAAGAGCGCGGCCCAATACGGCAGCGGAACGCCGTAATATCGGAAGAACCGCCACGCCGTAGAATCCTGCAGGAGGTAGAGACGGACGAACGACTGGCCCTCCCGCACGACCCCATAGGCAAACCACGGCGCGGCCACGGCGAGGAAGACCGCCGCTCCGGCGATCGCCTGCGGCCACCGCCAGCGGCCGGGTGCACCCAGGCGCCAGCAGAGCATCAGGTCGGCGGCGACGATAACTCCGAAGGCGGGGATGGCAGCGATCCCCTTCGTGAGCACGGCCAATCCGAGGCAGAGGCCGGCGCCGACCGCGGCCCACGTGCCGGCATCACGCCGGAAGCGCAGATAGGCGAGCAGCGCGAGCGACAGGAACAGGGTCAGCGGGAGGTCCTGTTTCGGCGCCAAGCTCCAGCTGAGCACCTGCTGGTTCGTCAACAGGAAAAGCGCGGCCAGGATCGCCCCTTCCCGTTCCGCCGCAGCCCGCGCCAGGAGATAGGTCACCGCGACAAGCGCCAGCGTCATCGCGATGTGCCACAGGCGCAGCGCCGCCGGTGTGTCTCCTCCGAGGCGCAGCGAGGCGGCCATGAACCAGATGGTGAGAGGAGGAACGTCCACGGAATACGCAGGCCGTCCGAGAGCCAGCCAGTCGCCGGTGGCAAGGATGTTCTTGGCCGCCTTCCCGTAATAGAGGGCATCGGCGTCGATCACAGGCAGCCCCGCGATCGAGAGCAGGGCGAGGGATCCGGCGATGAGGAGCGCCCACCAGACCGGCATCCAACGGTCGGGCGGAATGCTAGGCCCTGAGTCTGGGGAGGCGTTGATCAGCGCCGCAGCGTCTCCACGATCTCGGGAACCACGGCGGCGAGATACTCGACTTCCTCGCCGGTCGTACCTCTCCCCAGCGAAAAGCGCACGGTTCCCCTGGCGACGTCCGGAGACAACCCCGTTGCCCGGAGGACGTGAGAGGGCTCCAGGCTGCCCGAGGTGCACGCCGAGCCGCTGCTCGCGGCGATCCCGCGGAAGTCGAGGGCCATCAACAGCGACTCGCTGTCCGTACCCTCAAATGAGACGCTGACCGTGCCGGGGAGCCCGTCCTCAAGATCTCCGTTGAGATGCGCCCCACGGATCTCGGCGAACGCGCGGCGCAGCCGGTCCCGATATCCGCGGAGGCGGTCCGCCTCCTGCGGCATGAGATCGCGCGCCAGGCGGAGGGCTTCGCCGAATCCGACGATCGCGGGAACATTCTCCGTTCCGGCCCGCCGGTTCCGCTCGTGCGCTCCACCGTGCTGTATCCGTTGCAGCCGGGAGCCTTTGCGGACATAGAGCGCCCCGACACCCTTGGGTCCGTAGCGCTTGTGGGCGGAGAGGGACAGCAGATCCACGGAGAGCGTCTCCACGTCGACGGGGAGGATCCCGCCGGATTGCGCCGCGTCGGTGTGCATGAGGACGCCGCGGCTGCGGACCAGTTCCCCCACCTCGGCAATCGGCTGGATCGTTCCGATCTCGTTGTTCGCATGCATGACGGACACCAGGATTGTGTCGGCGCGCAGCGCCCGGCGGACGTCGTCCGGATCGATCCGGCCGGTGCGGTCCACGGGGAGGTACGAGACCTCGAAGCCGCGCGGCTCGAGGAACCGGCACGGCTCCAGGACGGCGTGATGCTCGACGGCGGACGTGACGATGTGCCGGCCCCGCGCTTCGTTGGCCAGGGCCGCACCGATCAGGGCGAAGTTGTCGGCCTCGGTGGCGCCGCTGGTGAAAACGATTTCGGCCGGAGCGCAGCCGATCGCGCGGGCCACTTCCTCCCGCGCTACGTCGACCGCCTCGCGAGCCGACTGCCCCCAAGCGTGGACACTGCCGGCATTTCCAAAGTGCTGAGAGAAGTACGGCAGCATGACCTCGACCACCCGCGGATCGACCGGCGTGGTCGCCCCGTGGTCGGCGTAGACGCGCATCAACGAGCGAGGGCGAGGGCGACGCGGGGAGCCAGAAGAGTGCCTGTCGGCCCAGATCCGGCGCCGAGCCCCGCAGCCGCCGACTGCGTGGTCAGGGCCCGGAGCTCCGGCTTGACCGCCCGCAGGGGGATCCTACGCTTCAGCACGAGGTACCGGATCTGCTGCGCACGCTCGATGTCTTGCCAGGAATAGAGGCGCCGGCGCGCCCTGCCGTCCCTGACGGGGGCGATCAGACCGTGCTCCTCCCAGCGCCGGAGAATCCCGCCCGAAACGCCAGCGAGGCGGCTCGCCACCGACACTGTGAACAGCGGCTGCGGTTGAGCCTGATGCTTCATGGGTCGTAGCTTCATGGGGTACGCAGTGCCTCTTATCCACCTTCGAGTATAGCAACGGTCACGGGGCGTGGAGAATAGGTGAACAGAGGCATGAAAATCATTGAGAATTGAAGATTTGGCGAGAAAACTCGATTCAGAGGAGGGAATTTGGGGCCCAGGAGGTTCCCTAGCCCAGGTAGGTCAGAATGAGGCTGACTCCCCCCGCTTGAGCCACCTCTTGCCCTCACGATGGCTCCTCCTCGCCGAAGACGACATCGACGAAGTCTTTCATGATCCGTCCCGTCGCCCCCCAGATCTCGTGCTGTCCGTGGTAATAGAAGTACACCTTGATCCGCTCCCCTTCACGCTCACGCTCCTCCACCCGCAGCCTCCCCGGTTCCCGGAAGGTGGAAATTGGAACGGTCAGGACCTCGGCGATCTCGTGCGGGTTCACGCGAAGGGGCATGGGATGCGGAATGACCCCCACGAACGGAGTGATGACGAAGCCGCTGACGACGGTGTAGACGTCGTCGAGCATGCCAAGGATCTCGACCCGGTCGGGCGGGATGCCGAGCTCCTCCTCCGTTTCGCGCAGAGCGGTGGCCAGCGGGCCGGCGTCAGAGGCGTCTTCCGAGCCCCCCGGGAGTGAGATCTGGCCTTTGTGATGCTCGACCGTGTCGGTCCGCCGGGTGAAGAGTACGTAGCCGTCACCCTGCTCTTCAAAGAGCGGCAGCAGCACGGCGGCGCGCCGCATCCGGGGATCGTCGATGACAAGCCGCCGGCGGCCCCGCAGACGACGGCGCACGAGGTCGATCAACTCGTTCATAGACCGGAACCTTCAAGCGCCTCGTCGACAGCGATGCGTAGCGGCTTGTGCCTGGGCGTGTACCGGCCGAAATCCGAACGACTGGTCGCCCCCTCCCCTAGCGTCCAAACGGCTTCAAGACCACCATATCTTGAGTCGCGGGGCAGGAATCCGGGCACGGGGCGTGAATACTTTCCAGGACCCTCAGGGGGGAGGAGCCTTCGGTTCTGGGCAAGACCGTCCACGACAGGCTCCCCACGAAGCAGCATTCGGAAACCACTCCTCCTCTGCCTGCACCTCCTCCCTGGGGTCATGTCCATCTCCGCGCCATCACACTTGGGTGTCGTGTCCTACGGTAGGTGAGACGATGGTTCAGTACAAGCCATTCCACGAACGCACGCCGGACTCTCAGTATCGCGACCTGCTCCAGCGGATCCTCGAGACAGGCGAAGAGGTCGTGACCCGGCAGGGTGTCCCAGCGCTCCGCATCGTTGGGCACCTGCTACGCTTCGATCTCGCCAACGGGTTTCCCATCATCACAGAGCGGGATCTCGTCAGTGCGCCGAACGGACGGCCTTCCGCGGTTCAGCAGGCGCTCGGAGAGATCTGCGCGTTCCTCAACGGCGCGCAGACTCAGCGGGAGCTCGAGGAGTTCGGCTGCTACTGGTGGGCGGATTGGGTCACCGCGGCGGAGTGCGCGAAGTTCGGCCTTTCCCCCGGTGATCTCGGCCCCGCGTCATACGGCGCGGCCTTCAGAAGATTCCCCACGGCGGAGGGCGGCGCGTTCGACCAGGTCACGCACCTGGTCGAGCAGATCAAGACACATCCGCACCTCCGCCACCATGAGATCACCCCGTGGATCCCGCAGTACCTCGCCCAGGACAACGGCCGCATCCGGCGGGCCGTAGTGCCGCCTTGTCACGGTTGGGTTCACGTCAACGTCAACCCTCGGACGCGGACGCTGATCCTCACGCACCGCCAGCGCAGCGCGGACGTTCCGGTTGGCCTTGTCTTCAACTTCATCCACTACGCGGCCCTGGCGCTCATGATCGGCCAAGTGACCGGATACCGGCCCGTGGAGCTCGTGTACTTCATCGACGACGCCCATGTCTACCTGACCCAGACCGACGCTGTCCGATCGATGCTCACGTCCACGCCCCAACCCTTTCCCACGGTGGACGCAGACCCGTCCGTAGCCGATCTCTTCGCCTTCCGGGCGCACCACTTCACGGTTACGGACTATCATCCGCAGTCTCGGAGGCGGCGGATTCCCACTCCCGTTTAACGGTCTCTGCCTCCTCAAGACGCCCGAGCGCCTCCAGGCAGGCGACGATTTCTTCATAGACTTCTCCGGCGTCTGTGCCGCGCCGCCGGTGTTCGGCGAGCAGCGCCTGCTGGACGGCCAGGGCGTCCCCCGCCCTCCCCACTGAGCGCAACCCGCGAGCTACGCACCACCGCGCGATCCGGATCAGCCCCTCATCGCCCTGATCCTCGCGCGCCTGCAAGGCGCGTTCGAAACAGCGCAGGGCGTCATCGTACTCTCCGCGGTCGTGATGCACCCACCCCATGTTGTTGTACAGCGAACCGCGCCACCGCCGGAGGCGGGCATCGGCACTGGCGTCGACCATCGCCAGCCCACGGCGGTTCCATCCAAGGGACTCCTCTCCGGCGCAGACGATGGCGATCATGTGCATGGCATCGACGGCATAGAACGCCTCGCCCGCGGCCAGGGCGACGCCTAGTGCGTGGATGAATATCGGGCGCGCGGAGCCTTGATCACCGGAGGAGTTGAGGACACGTCCCCGTTCGAGGAGGTAGCGGGCCCGGAGTCTTGAGGCGTGGTCCCCGAGCAGCGGCTCGATGTCATCGAGGGTACGGTGTGCATCCTCGAACCTCTGCTGGAGCCCCATGGCCCGCGCGATCTGGGTGATGATCTCCGCGCGGATCCCGGCGTTCCCGGCCGCATGCTCGAGCAAGGCCCTGAAGCGCTGCTCGCTCTCCTGCGGCCGGTCGTAGTCCCAGAGTGCGTCGATCTCCTCGGCCGATGGGACGGCGGGCATCAGACGGCGACGGCAACAACCCCCTGGATCCGCGGCAGGCCCTTGGCCAGGAGCTTCCAGGAATCGCCCTCATCGGCGCTGCCGTACAGCTCTCCCCCCGTCGTTCCGAAATAGACACCGGCCGGGACTAGGGCGTCCGCATCCATCCCGTGCCGGAGGACGACGGTGTGCACCTTTCGCGGCAGTCCCCTCCCGAGTCTCTCCCAGTGGTGGCCGCCGGTACGGCTGCGGTAGACGTCCAGCGCCCCCTGGATGCAGGAGTTGTGGCGTTTGCACTTCCCCTGGTAGGCGGGGACGACGAACACGGTCTCCTTCTCGCGGCTGTGCACGGCTAGCGGGAACCCGTGGCGGTCGGGCAGGCCGGCGGAGACGTCGGTCCAGGTCCTGCCGAAGTCGTCACTGCGGTACACCCCGCAGTGCTGCTGCCGGTACACGACGTTAGGCGCCGCGGGCGATACGCCGATCCGGTGTGTGCAGGCATGGACCTGAGCGAGGTGGGCGTCGATGCGCTTCCGGCGTTCCTCCGCCGATTCCGATCCTCCCGCGGGCGGGGCCGCTTCAGCGACCGGGCATGCCTCGATGACGCCCTGCCGGGCATACTCCCACGTCTCCCCGCCGTCCTCGGTCCGCACGGCACCGTGATCGGTGCTGCTGACGATGATCATCCGGGAGGGATCATGCGGATCGAAGTGGATCCCGTGCAGCGAATTGCCGATGGTCCCGAACCCCCAGTCACCCCAGCGCTGCTCCTTGCCCGGGGCGTTGAGGTACCCCGGGGCCAGCTGCCAGGAACGGCCACGGTCTGTGCTGCGGAAGAGATAGCTGAAGTGCGTCCCCGCCCACAGCTCGTTGGGCTGCTTCGGGTGGACCCCGATGGTCCAAACCTTGCGGATGGGCAGCCCGTCGTTGATGGGCGCCCAGGTACGGCCCCACGTCGTGCTGCGCAGGATGCCCTCGGTAGACGTCGTCGCATAGAGCGTCTTGTGCTTCGGGCTCCAAGCTGTGTGCGTCACGGAGATCCCTTTGAGGTACGGGCCCCGCCTGCGCCACCGGGAGCGTTTCCCGTCGCTCTCGAGCACGAAGAGCCCACCCGTCGTGCCGGCCAGAACAATAACCTTGGGCATTGCGGGCCTCCAGGGAATGTGTCGGAGGGTAGCGTTCGGGAATCGCAGAACCCTCCCCTGCCGAACATCTCATCCCTGGGAGGCCGGTGAATGCGCTTCTGCACCTATCAGGCCAGCGGGGAGCCGCGCCTCGGCGTTGTCGCCGGCGACGCGGTGGTGGATCTCAGTCGGCTCGCGCGCCGCCGCCGGCTGCCCCACGTTCCGCATGACATGTTGGGTCTCATCAGCGATGTCCCCACACTCGAGCTCCGGGTCCTGTCCCGGGAAGCGGAGACGTGGGTGGCCGGCGGACGGGAGGCACTCCCTCTCAAGCGCGCGCGGCTGCTGGCACCGATCCCGCGGCCGAGGAAGAATATCATGTGCATGGGCCGCAACTACGCCGAACACGCCAAGGAGAGCGGCAACGCGCCTCCAGAGGTACCGGTCTTCTTCACGAAGTCTCCCACAGCCGTGATCGGACAGGACGGCCTCGTCACGCGCCACGCCGTCACCGAGCAGCTGGACTACGAAGTGGAGCTTGTGGCCGTGATCGGCCGGCGGGCGCGCAATGTTCCTCCGGAGCGCGCGCTGGATCACGTCTTCGGATATACGGTGATGAACGACGTGACGGCCCGCGACCTGCAGCGGCGCCACCAGCAGTGGTTCAAGGGGAAGTCGCTCGACACGTTCGCCCCCCTGGGGCCCTGGATCGTTCACCGCTCGACGATCCCTGATCCCCAGCGGCTGCGCCTCTCCATGCGCGTGAATGGGGAAGTCCGCCAGGACTCGACTACTGCGAACATGGTTTTCACCGTGGCGCAGCTCCTCTCGGCGCTCTCCATGGGCATGACCCTCGAGCCGGGGGACCTCCTGGCCACAGGAACCCCGGAGGGCGTGGCCATGGGGATGAGTCCGCCCAGGTGGCTCCAACCCGGAGATGTGATGGAGGCGGAAGTGGAAGGGATCGGTGTGCTGCGCAACCGCGTCGTGGCACCCCGCTGAGCCCGACGTAGGTCTCCCGACACCTACAGAGATGCCGACGCAAAGGTCTAACCAAAGACCACGCTGCCGGTGGGCTCTGAGCAGCCCGCTCATGATGGCCTACCACGACCGGGAGTGGGGCGTACCGCAGCATGATGACCGGGTGCTCTTCGAGTTCCTCATCCTCGAAGGGGCCCAGGCCGGGCTGAGCTGGGACACGATCCTGCGGAAGCGGGAGAACTACCGCCGGGCGTTCGACCGGTTCGATCCCCGGAAGATCGGCCGCTACAAGGCGGCCGATGTCCGCCGGCTGCTGCGGGATCCGGGCATCGTGCGCAATCGGGCGAAGATCGAATCGGCGATCGCCAACGCGCGAGCGGTGCTCGCCATCCAAAGGGAGTTCGGGTCATTCGACCACTATCTCTGGAGGTTCGTCGGGGGGACGCAGGTCCTAAACCGCCCGAGGTCGCTCTCCGATATCCCGGCGCAGACTCCCCTCTCGGCGGCGATGAGTCAGGATCTGCGTCGACGTGGCCTCCGCTTCGTGGGACCGACGATCTGCTATGCCTTCATGCAGGCCGTCGGGTTGGTGAACGATCATACCGCGGAGTGCTTCAGGTCCCGCCGCGCCTCTTCGCGTTGATGCCGGCCCAATATTTCTCCCGGAGATTGGCCACCGTCCCGGGGGACTTGATGTCCGCGACGACGAGGTGACGTTATCCGTCGAGGTCTTTAGCGTAGGTCATCGCGAGCCCGTCCGTCGACCGCGTCCCCTGCGCGATCGCACGGCTCCCCAGCCAGATCGTGAAGTGGATCATCTGCGGCTTGAGGACGCCCATGATCGCGCCGGTGGCCAACTCCGCTTCGCCGCGCAGTTGCTCACGGTTCTTGGCGCGCGTGTGCGTGGAGCGGTAGAGCACGGCATCCCAGGAGATAGTGATCCATCGGCCGCCGCCCTCGACGCGCACGGACCGCACCGTCCCCTCCCCCAGGATATTCTCGGCCAGGTTCCGGGCGATGAGCTCTGGAGACGGACGGCTTTCCTGCGCGGCGGCAGGCCGGGCGCCGGCGAGCGCCGCGGGAGCGGCGAGAACCGCGACGGCGAGGTAGACGGCGAATCGCCTCATGTGGTGGACTCCACTTCCTCGTGCGAAGGCTCTCTCCTGTACGCTGGTGAAGCATGTGGTCATGAGGCCCCCGCCGGGGGAGGTGGAGCCGCTCTCCGCGATCCTCCTCGACGAGCTGACCGAAGATGAGACCGTCACGCTCGGCGAACTGCGCGACCGCCTCGCCCGGAGGGGATTCGGCCTGCTCATGATCGTCCTGGCCATGCCGACCCTCATCCCCGTCCTTCCGCCCGGATCGGCCGCCGCCATCGGGCTCCTCTACATCCTCCTCTCCTTGCAGATGCTCTTCGGAAGGGACGAACCCTGGCTTCCGGCACGGGTGAGCCGGTACCGCCTCAGTGCGAAGGCGATCGCGACGCTCAGGAATCGGGGTGTTCCGCTCCTGCAGCGGATCGAGCGGTTCTCGCGGCCGCGGCTGTTACCATTCAACGACCGGATCGCCTCGCGGGGCGTGGCGGTGATCGTGCTGCTGCTGGGCATCGTCCTCGTCCCGCCCTTTCCATTCCTCAATACGCTTCCCGCCCTCGCCGTTTTGATCATGGGCGTCGGGATGCTCAACCGCGACGGGCTGTTCATTGCTGCCGGTGCCCTGCTGACCGCGGCGGTCATCGTGGTCGCGGGCTTCCAGGTGGGCACCGTGGTCGCCCTTATCAACCGGCTCCTCCGGCGGCAACCATGACCGCGGCACTGCGCTGGGGGATCCTCGGCGCGGCCCATATTGCCGCGCGGCGGGTCCTTCCGGCGATCGCCCGCAGCCGCCGTCACGCGGTGCTGGCCGTCGCCAGCCGGGATCCGTCGCGGGCCCGGGACTTCGGCCAGCGCTTCGGGATCGGTCGTGTCTACGACAGGTACGAGGCGCTGCTTGCCGACTCCGAGATCGACGCCGTGTACAACCCGTTGCCAAACGCACTGCACCGCGAGTGGACAGAGCGGGCGGCCCGCGCGGGAAAGCATGTCCTGTGTGAGAAGCCCCTCGCCGTGAACGCGGCTGATGCCGCGGCCATGGTGGCAGCCTGCGCGGAGAACGGCGTGGTGCTGCAGGAGGCCTTCATGTACCGCCATCATCCCCAGATCACGCGGCTGCGGTCACTGCTCCGCGACGGCGCGATCGGGGAGCCGTGGCTCGTCCGCGCCTGGTTCTCCTTCACGACGGGCCCGGGCAACATCCGCCTCGATCCCGCGCTCGGCGGGGGCGGACTGCTGGACGTCGGCTGCTACGCGGTCAGTCTCAGCCGGTTGCTCCTCGGTGAACCAGTGAGCGCCACGGCCGACGCGGCATACGAGAACGGCGTCGACGTACGCCTGAGCAGCCTGCTGACGTTCGCCGGGGGGCGCGCGGCGCTCATCGACTGTGGACTCCGCGCCCCGCTCCGCCAGGGATGTGAGATCGTGGGCGTAGAGGGGGCGATCGTCCTACGACGGCCATTTCAGCCGGAAGAGGAGCCTGCCGCGCTCCTCCTCACGACGTCCCACGGCACCACCACGGTCGAGACCCCCGCCACGAATCAGTACACGCTCATGATGGATGATTTCGCGGCGGCAGTCCTGGACGGCGCGCCGCCCGCCTTTCCGCCATCCGATGCGATCGCCAACATGCGCGCGCTCGACGCCGTGGCCCTTGCCGCGCGCGAGAGAGCGCGCCGGCCCATCGCGCCGCCCGCCTCAGGAGACGAGCCGCCTGCCACCGTACGCTCCCCGTCCTGACGGCAGGCGGGAATAAACGAGAATGGTGGCGGGCGTTGCGGAGGACAGCCGCATACGCGGCGGGAGGGAATTTCGATGGCCGAGCTGGCAGGTCAAACATGCGTCGCCTGTCGCGGCGGCGAGCCGCCGATGAGTGAGGAGCAGATCCGGCAGCTGCGTCCGGAAGTACCCGATTGGACGGTGGTGGAGCGCGACGGCATCAAACGCCTGGAGCGCGTCTTCCGCTTCCCCGACTTCAGGGCAGCCCTTGCCTTCACCGACCGGGTCGGCGAGATCGCCGAAGCGCAGGGACATCATCCGGCACTACTCACCGAGTGGGGGCGCGTCACCGTGACGTGGTGGACGCACAAGATCAAGGGACTCCACCGCAACGACTTCATCATGGCGGCGAAGACGGACGAGTCGTACGCCGCGGAGTCAAGCGTGGCGGCCGGGTGACGCTGGATGATGCCGCGCTTAGCGGAGCGACTGCCCGATGAGGCTGATGCCGGTCACCAGCACGAGCACGAGGACGAGGCGGCGGAAGAGTTCGGAGGGCAGCCGGTCCTGGATCCACAATCCCACCTGCGTTCCCAGCAGGGCCGGAACGCAGGCCAGGGCCGCGTACAGGACCACGGCCGGCGTGTAGAGTCCGAGCCGGTAGTAGGTCACCGCCTGGGTCAGGCCGCCAAGCATGAACGACGCCGTCAGCCAGAAGACAAAGACGCGCTTCTCCACGCGGAGCGAGTGGATGTAGGCGGCGATCGGCGGAGCGAAGATACCAGTCACGCCGCCGACGATGCCGGCGAACAACCCGACGGCCGGTCCGGCGTACCGTTCGGCGCTCGGCGGGATGTCGGGCACCAGATTCCAGAACGACAACCCCGCGAACAGCACCGCCGTCACCCCGACGACCATGGTGAGGAGCGCCGGGTTGAGACGACCGAGGAACGGCGCGCTGACCACGGTTCCGGCGACGACCCCCAGCAAGAGGATCCCGAACCGTCGAAGGTCCTGCCTGGTCCCCCCGCCGCGCAGCAGGATGGCAAAGTTCGTGATCACGACGGGGATCGCGATGAGCAGGACGGCGTTACGCGGTCCGACAAGCAGCGAGGACAGCGGGACGGCGATGAGCGGGAACCCGAAGCCCAGCGCCGCCTTTACCGCGGTGGCGAGGACGATCACGCCCAGCACGAAGACGAAGGCGGTGTTCAGGCTGAGCGTGGGTTCCATGCGGACGGCTACAGCGCGATCTCCTCGAATTCGTTGGTGCACGGCGGTCCCGGCGCCACATAGAACCGGCACGCCGTGAGGTCTTCGATGACAGAGACGACGGTCTCCACGCGCTCCTCATCCGGCAGGGTCGGATTCGGATGGCGGCAGACCGAGTCCGGCCGCCCGACATGATCACGCAGCACGGTCATCAGACCGCGGGCATCGAGGGCCCGTCCCTCGACGAGCATCTCCTCCATCCGAGCGCATCGCTGAAAGGTGGAAAGCTTCTCTTCGGCGAGAGGCTGCCAGATCCCGAGGCGGCCGGGATCGATGAAGTGGTTCGCGTGGGCGAGGACCCCTCGCGCCGGTTGCAGCCGGCACACCGCGTGGGGGGCGGCCTCGATGTCGAGGACCTGTGCCGTTCCGTTCGCGTGACCGATCAGGAAGTTCGCCGAACAGGCCCGGTCTTCGCCCTCGACCACCCGGGCCGCCTCGTCCAACGTCCGCGCGTGGAGTATCCGCCAAGTCCGGACATGGAAGGGCGTGTGCAGGCGCGACCAGTCGTCGTGCGAGCTGAGCAGGCCGTTGACCGCGAGCCCGATGCCGTGCGTGTTCATCCCGATCTTCCCGCCCACGATGCCGGCTTCGGTGAACGCCGCCATGCCGAAACCGTCCGGGCCGGCGGTGCGGAGGATCAGCCCGCGAACCGCGGGGAACCAGTCCCAGTTCTGCCCCAGGTAGAGATGGCCGTCCGCGGATGCCTCCGGCAGCACGGCGAACGCCGTGCAGCCTCCGGCGGGGATGCCGTGCGAGGTTGCCGCGATCTGGTTGATCTTCGAGTACTGGCTGTAGAGGATCTCATAGCGCGCGTTGAGGACGGCGACGTCGTCGAGGGTCGCGCCTGATCCCTCGCTCAGCCCGCGCATCGCCACCGCGTAGGCCGGCTCCGTGCGCTCGACGGCTTCGAAGTACCGCCGGGCGCGGGCGCGCGTTTCCTGGAGGCTGAGTTTCGCCTCGCGCTGGAAGCGATCGTAGTAGATGCGAAGATTCTCGGCAACGAGGGCGGCCGCGGCACGGCCGTGGGCCTCCCCGTCGCCGTGCGGCTCTCCCGGAAGGTCGACGATCGGGAAATGCGGCATGGCCTCTCCTGTTCGCTCCGCGCGAGACGAACTCATCCCTGCTCCGCGGAACGCTCGAGGAGAAAGTCGATCCACGCCGGCTGCCGGATGAATCCGAGTTTCGTGTTGATGGCCAGCATCGCTCCGTTCTTACTGCTGTTGAACGTCCGGATCTCGCGGAAGCCGTGCTGCTGCGCGTACGCGATCGTCCGCAGCTTCAGCGCGGTCGCGATGCCGTGCCCTTGGAACTCACGGTGCACGGCCGTGAGCTGCTGCCACAAGACGTCCGCCTCGCTCTCGCTCCGCTTCATCACGCTCTCCCCGACATAGAACTCTCCCTGCTTCGCCAGGAAGAATGCTTCGAGCGGCACCCGGGGATGTCGCACCTCGTGGGTCAGCCAGTGATTGTATGCGGGCGCCACCGGAAGGTCGGGATCCGTGTGGGGCGTCGTGACCTCCAGGCCGCAGTGCGCCTGGTAGAGGGCAGGAAGACAGGTCGGATCGCGGGCCAGTTCCTCGGCCAGCGTCGTGATCGTGATGCCCGCGGCCCTGGCCCGTTCCTCAGCACCGGCGAACGGCACGGGATCCACCCGGGCCACAGGCAGCCGTGACTCGAACGTGCGCGAGTATTCCGTGAATCCGAAGCGCGCCAGGAAGGCGAGCGAGTGCGGGTAGTCCTCCCGCGCCCACGATCGCAGCCGCGTCGCCCCCCGGGCCCGCAGTCCGCTCGACAGATGCTCCATGATGCGGGCCCCGATCCCCCGGCGCTGGTGGGTGGGGCGAACCATCACGTAGATCATGTATTTATCGGGATGGAAGGACCACGGCGCGTGGGCGTAGACGCCCAAGCCGACGACCCGATCGCCGGAGTCCAGGGCGACGACGTACTCGCGAACGTAGCGCTCCGCGTCGAACTTCTCGTATCGCTCCCGTGATTCCGCGGCGGTCCGCGGCTCTTCAGGGAAGTTTGCGGTATGAAGCTCCGCGAGCGCCTCGAAATCGCCGTCCTGGAGCGGGCGCAACCGGACGGCTGCGCTCGTCTCCGCTGTCACGCCCGCGTTCCGGCCGTCCATGACGCCTCTCGCCCCTCGACGATCCATCTTCCTCACTCCTCGACGTTCTACCACGACCGCACGCCGTGACGATCGCTCACAGTCTCATCCCTCGAACTCTTTCCGGAGGGTGAGCCAGGCGGGCTGGCGGACGAAACCGAATCTCGTGTTGATCGTCAGGATCCGCTCATTGTTGATCTCGTTCCAGGTACGGATCTCCCGGACGCCGTGATCCCTGGCGTACTCCACGGTCCGCACTTTGAGGGCCGTCCCGACGCCGCGGCCGCGAAACTCGCGGGCGACTCCGGTGAGGCCCTGGTTGAGCCAGTCGCCGACCTGCGGTCGGAAGAGACTGGAGATGCCCGCGTACTCGCCGTCCACGATGGCGATGAAATAGGCATCCGGCATCGACCATGGTGCCTGGACAACATACTCCGTCCACATGTCGAAGGAGATCGGCGTGTGGACGTCATCCGCCGGCCGGGGGACGTCCTCCGCAATCTCTGCCTCAACCGCGTGCAGCCGAGGTTCGCCGGATCCTTCTCGCGCTCCGCCGCCAGCGTCGTGATCCGCATCCCTCGCTCACGGGCGCGGTCCAGAGACGGGCGGAAGGCCGGGAAGTCGAAGCCACCGACGTCCAGGCGCGCCTCCCAGGCCCGCATGACCTCCCGGAATCCGGCGCCCGAGGCGAACGCCAGACCGTCGGGCATGGCCTCCCAGACCTGCGTCTTCACCGAGACGGCCCTCCGCGCACGGAGCCCCTCTTCGATGCGCCGCCACAAGGCGTACCGGTCCCCCGGCGCCGCGCGTCGGGCCGGACTCGGACCTCCATCCCGAACTTCCGCGGATGGAACGCCCAGGGGACGTGCCAGAGCCCCCCGAACCCGACGATCTCGCCGGTATCAGGACGCTCGGCCACGTAGCGTTCGTTGACGTAACGCTTCTCGAAGCGCGCGTCCTCATACCGCCACTCCTCGGCGGTGCCGGGGCGGTCGGGAAAAACGGCGTTGTTGACGGCCGCGATGGCCTCGTAATCGCGTGTGCCGAAGAGCCGGATGGTGATCGCCGAGCTCGCCTGGCGCTGTATCGTCTCATTCCGCTGCATCTCATTCTCCTCGAACCGATGTCGCATGCCCCTGAACTTGGCTTCCCTCCCGCTGCCCGATCTGATGCTCCGTGGTTACCCGCCGGTTGGTCTGGCTCGTCTGCCTCTCCGAGGAAGTTGCCATGGCGTGTCTCCTTCAAAAACGATCTCCTACGACCGATCGCGTCACCAGATTGCGCTGCACGGCTGCACTGAACGGCTGCGCTGAACGGCTGCGCGGACGGCCGAAGACAGCACGCAGCGGGCTGCGACAAACGAAAAGCGCAGGGTCCGCTGTGAACCCTGCGCCACGAGGCCTCAGACGGCGGCGATCCTAGCCGGTTCGCCCTCCGATTACAGCCTGACGTCCATGGACACAGGGCCGGCCCTTCACGGGACCGGAACCTGCTGTCGTCGCTCCGTTGAGACGGATGATCATCATGGACGTCACCTGCACTTTCAAACCGTCGCTGAAATTACCACACTTTGCGTCGATGGTCAATGAGAAGTTGTACGGTTGTCGTGTTTCAGTGATTATGTCCGCCCTAAGATTTCAGTGAAAATGTCCTCTCCCCGGCCATTCGAAGTGGGGAGGGCATGGTCACCTTGCGATCCGGGCGGCGTACAGTGCCGCCTGCGTACGGCTCACAAGGCACACCAGCGGCTTATAGGCTCTCAATCCACCGGAGCGCGGCGAGTGCGCAACTCGGTCCG
>DATDEG010000298.1:0-5419 GCA_036523465.1 bacterium | reverse complement strand
AGAAGGACACGTTGCCGCCGACCACGGGGATCCGCAGCGCGCGGCACGCATCAGCGATGCCGGCCACGGAGCGGCGGAAGGTCCAGAAGACGTCGGGACGCTCAGGGCTCCCGAAATTGAGGCAGTCGGTCACACCCATCGGCTCGGCGCCGACACAGGCCAGCCCTGCCGCACACTCCGCGACCGCGAGCCGGGCGCCGCGGTAGGGATCCAGCCCGCACATCCGGCCGTTCCCGGCGACCGCGAGCGCGACGCCTCGTGGTGCGGCCTCCGGCACGCGCAGGACGGCGGCGTCACCTGCGCCCGGCCCCACAACCGTCCGCACCTGCACGCTGTGATCGTACTGCTGGAACACAGAGCGTTTGCTCGCGATGTCGGGCGAGGCCAGCAGGCGCAGGAGGACTGGCGCGGCCTTCCCTGCTTCGACGTCCGGCGGCAGCGTCACCGTCCACTGATCACGCAGCCAGACCGGCTCTTCCGCCGCAGGCCGGTAGGCCGGTGCCTCAGCCAGCGTGTAGGGAGGGAGATCGACGATCACGCGGCCCTGCTGCGTGACCACGAGCGCACGCTCCGCCGTGACCTCACCGATGACGGCTGCGGCCAACCCCCAGCGACGAAAGACGGCGGCGAGCCCCGTCGCAGCCTCGGGGCGGACGATGAGGAGCATACGCTCCTGAGATTCGGATCGCAGGATCTCATCCGGCCGCATCCGGGGTTCGCGGAGCGGAACCGCATCCAGATCCACACGCATCCCGACGCCACCCCGCGACGCCATCTCGCTCGCCGCGCACGTGAGGCCCGCCGCGCCCATGTCCTGAACCGCCACGATTCCCCCTGCGGCCAGGGCCTCGAGCGTCGCCTCGATGAGCAGCTTACCTGTGAAGGGGTCGCCGATCTGGACGGAGGAGCGGTCCTCACGCTCGGAGTGTTCATCGAGTTCTTCAGAGGCGAATGCCGCACCGCCGATGCCGTCGCGGCCGGTACGTGCCCCTACGTAGAGCACCAGATTTCCCGCTCCGGTGGCCGCGGCGCGGGCGATGGCGTCCGCTCTGACGAGGCCGAGGCAGGCCACGTTGACCAGCGGATTCCCCCGATAGCGCGGATCGGTATGAATCTCGCCTCCGACGGTCGGCACGCCGACACAATTCCCGTATCCTGCGATCCCGGCCACCACGCCCGCGGCCAGACGGGACACGGCGGGATCGTCGAGCGGACCGAAGCGCAGTGAGTCGAGCAGCGCGATCGGACGCGCGCCCATGGATAGCACATCACGGATGATCCCCCCGATACCGGTGGCGGCACCGTTGTACGGGTCGACCGCGCTCGGGTGGTTGTGACTTTCCATCTTGAAGGCCACAGCCCACCCGCCGCCGATGTCCATGACCCCCGCATTCTCCCCCGGGCCCTGCAGCAGACGAGGTCCTTCACCGGGGAGCGACCGCAGCATCAGTTTCGAGTGCTTGTACCCGCAGTGCTCCGACCACATCACCCCGAAGAGCATGAGTTCCAGCGCGGAGGGATCGCGCCCCAACCGGGCCGTGATCTCTTCGTACTCGTGCCGCGTCAGCCCGACCGTCTCGGGTGCCGGCCGCGTCGCCTGAATCACCGGTGCCCTCCCCTGCCGGCCGTTGCGATCAACCGGGCGCCGGCGCCGGAAGGCCTCGGCAGCGTGGCCCCGGCAGATGCCGGGGGATCACCCGCCGGCGCACCCCGACTCAGGCCGGCGAGGACCGACTCGAACAGCAGCCGTCCGTCGGTCGAGCCGAGGATCTCTTCGGACGCACGCTCAGGATGAGGCATCAACCCCACCACATTGCCCGCGGCGTTGCACACACCGGCAATGCCGTCGAGCGATCCGTTGGGATTGGACTCGGAT
Organism: bacterium; assembly: GCA_036523465.1. Classification (GTDB taxonomy): domain Bacteria; phylum Sysuimicrobiota; class Sysuimicrobiia; order Sysuimicrobiales; family Kaftiobacteriaceae; genus Kaftiobacterium. The sequence continues at coordinate 3,543 of DATDEG010000298.1, read as the reverse complement.
GTGATCCGTCCGTCCGCGTCGCTGTAACGAAAGACAATCTGCCCGTCGTCCTCGAGTCGCCTCGCCACGGTCTGCGGCGCGTAGTAGTTGCCCTCCCCGTGCGCGATGGGCATCCGGAGGACCTGTCCCTCGCCGAGGGCCCGCGTGAATGGTGTCCGCGTCGATTCCACCCGCAGGTGGACCGGCCGGCAGCGGAACTGCAGCGACTTGTTGCGCAACATCGCTCCGGGCAGCAGTCCGGATTCGAGCAGGACCTGGAATCCATTGCAGATCCCGAGCACCGGCCCGCCGCGTTGCGCGAACTCGCGGACGGCGGCCATGATCGGTGCCGTGGAGGCGACGGCGCCGGCGCGTAGGTAGTCGCCGAACGCAAAGCCTCCGGGCAGGATGAGCGCGTCCGCGCCCGAGACCGTCGCCTCGCCCGACCACAACTCGTCCACGTCCTGTCCCAGCACAGCGCGGAGGACGTGAACGCAGTCGCGATCGCAGTTGCTGCCGGGGAAGACGACGACCCCAAACCGCATCAGGGAGCCTCGCCGACCCGCCAGTCCTCTATCAGCGGGTTCGTCAGGAAACGCTCGCACATCGCCGCGATGTGCTCCGGGGCAAGATCTTCCGGTACGGCGATCTCGAGGTACCGGCCGACCTTCACCTCACCGACCTCGCGGTATCCGAGCGAGAGGAGCCCCTGACGGACGGCCTGCCCCGCGGCGTCGAGGATGCCCGGTTTGAGGGTGATCACGATCCGGACCGTCGTCATGAGACCTCCCGTGTGGTCGTCCGTCATGTCGAGGTCAGCCCTGTTGCGCCGGGGCGCGGCGCGTCGCGGCGAGATCCTGTGCGGTGAGGCGTCGATACGTCTCCAGGTACCGCTCCCGGGTGGCCTCGACGACCTCCGCCGGCAACTGCGGCGCGGGCGGCTCGTGATTCCAGCGGATGCGGTTCAGGTGATCGCGCACGTACTGTTTGTCGAACGACGCCAGCGACTGCGGGTACACGGCTGCGTCCCAGTAGCGGGAGGCGTCCGGTGTCAGCGCCTCGTCGATGAGCAGCAGCTCACCGTCGGACCACCCGAACTCGAACTTCGTGTCGGCAAGGATCAGCGTCCTCGACCGAGCGTGCTCCGCGGCAAACGAATACAGGGCCAGGCTGATGCTGCGGAGGCGCGCCGCTGTTGGCGCGCCGAGCATCTCTTCCATCTGCTCATAAGTGATGTTCTGGTCGTGCCCCTGTGCGGCTTTCGTAGCCGGCGTGAAGATCGGTTCCGGCAGAGGATCGCCGTTGCGCAGTCCCACCGGAAGACGGATCCCGGCGACCGTGCCGCTCACCCTGTAGTCCTCCAAGGCCGATCCGGTCAGGTATCCTCGGACGACGCACTCGACATCGATCCGGTCGCACCGCTGCACGAGCATCGTCCGGCCGTCGTAGAGGTCGGGCTGAACCTCTTGCAGCGCAGAGACGGCCTGGGCGATCTCCTCCAGGTCCGCGGAGCGCATGTGGTTGCGCGCCAGCGCTCCCGTCCGCCGAAACCAGAACGCGGAGAGTTGCGTGAGGATACCTCCTTTGTCAGGGATGGGCGTGGGGAGCACGTGGTCGAACGCCGAGAGCCGGTCTGTCGCCACGATGAGGAGCCGATCGGGATCGACCCGGTAGACGTCCCGCACCTTTCCCCGGGTATGCAGAGGAAGGTTGAGGCCGGTCTCCTGGATCGTGGGTGAGATCATCGCCTCACCTCCGCGCGGGCTGTAATCCCCACCCGTTCGAAGATCGCCTCGACGTGCGCCAGATACGGTCCGTAGTCGAACAGCCGCCCAAGGTCCTCCTCCGAGAACCGTCCCGTCGCAGCCAGGGCCTGACGGAAGGAGCTGCCGCCCTCGAGCGATGCCATCGAGGCATCCTGCACGATGCGGTAGGCCTCGTCGCGGGTAAGCCCACGGTCCACGAGCGCCAGCAGGATCCGGTGGCTGAAGACCAACCCGCCGGTGAGGTCGAGGTTGGCGCGCATGCGGTCCGGATAGACGCGCAGGCCGGAGAGCACGCCCGCCATCTTGCGCAGCATGTAGTGCAGCAATCCCGTCGCTCCCGGCAGCGCGATGCGCTCGACGGAGGAATGCGAGATATCTCGCTCCCCCCACAGGGCCTGATCCTCCATCGCCATCTGGGCATAGCCGCGCAGCACGCGCGCCAGGCCGGCGACGCGCTCGCAGACGATGGGGTTGCGCTTATGAGGCATCGCCGACGATCCGGTCTGACCTTGAAGGAACGGCTCCTCGACCTCGCGGATCTCCGTGCGGGCGAGCCCGCGGATCTCGGTGGCGATCTTCTCCAGTGTTCCGCCTATGATGGCGATGGCCGCCAGCAGACCGGCATGGCGATCACGCTGCAGGATCTGAGAGGAGATGCGCGCTGGGGCCAGGCCCAACCGGCGGCAAACGTCGGCCTCGACCGCGGGCTCCAGGTGCACGTATGTCCCCACCTCTCCGGAGATTTTCCCGACCGCGATCTCGTCGCGGGCACGCTCGAGCCGCTCTCCGCCGCGGCGGACCTCATCGAACCACAGGGCGGCTTTCAGCCCAAATGTCGTCGGCTCCGCGTGCATCCCGTGCGTCCGGCCGGCCATGAGCGTCGTGCGGTGGCGGCCGGCGAGATCGGAGAGGGCGGCCGAAACTGGGCGGACCTCCTCCTGGAGCAGCGACACGGCTCGGACGAGGAGAACGGACTGCGCGGTGTCCACGACATCGGACGAGCCGAGTCCGCGGTGCAGGTAGCGTGCATCGCTCCCGGTCTCCTCGGCGACCGACCGGAGGAATGCGACGACGTCGTGCTGAGTCTCCTTCCGCTCGATCTCCTCGATCCGTTGCGGCGTCCCGACCCGGGCGGTCCGGCGCAGCCGGTCGGCCACCTCCAGCGGAATCGTCCCTTGCTGCGCCTGGGCCTCGCAGGCCAGCAGCTCGATCTCCAGCCATAGCGCGAACTTCGCCTCCGGCGCCCAGAGCCGGGCCATCTCCGGGGTCGTGTAGCGCTCGATCATACCACCACGCCCAATCCGGCGGGGTTAGCGATCAGCGCCTCGCGGTCGCGCCCGACGCCGACGATGGAGATGGGAACGCCGGCAGACGCGGCGATCCGGTCCAGGAACCGGCGGGCGGCCGGAGCGAGCTCGTCGAACGAGCGCACCTCCGACGTCGACGTCCATCCGGGGAGGTCCTCGTAGATCGGAGCCACGCGCTCCATGACGGCCGTGTGCGGGACTGTCTCGAGCCGCCGCTCCCCGTCGCGGTAGGCCACTCCGATCCTCACGGTGTCGAAGCCGTCGAGGACATCGAGTTTCATCACAGCGATGTCGGTGAACCCGGAGACCTCAGCGGCGAACCTGGCGGCTACGGCGTCGAACCACCCGCATCGCCGCGGCCGGTTCGTTGATGTCCCGTACTCCAAGCCGCGCTCGCGAAGGAGATCCCCCGTCGTATCCTTCAGCTCGGTCGGCATCGGGCCCGCCCCGACCGCCGTCGTGTACGCTTTCACCACTCCGATCACGCGCCC
>DATDEG010000297.1:0-22530 GCA_036523465.1 bacterium | reverse complement strand
TCCGCCTCCGGTGCCGGCTGCCCCACGGCCTCGGCCACGTCGATCGTGAAGAAGTCGCTCGAGTCGAGGTAACGATCGACCGTCTTCAGTGTGATGTGGTCGGCGTCGACGAAGTACGGCCGCTGCCAGCCCAGGGCGGCTGCAGCCGCGTCCGCTTCCGCACGCACGCTCTCCGGCTGCGTTCCGGTGATGAGGTGCTCACGGTTCGACTTGTTCCAGACGGGAGTGACGTCGACGCCCTGCGCCTGCGCCCTGACGACCGCCTCGAGCTGCGCCCGCCCCTGCCGGCCGAATCGATCGCCGACGCCGATGCTGTACTTCGGCAGGATCATCCGGCCCGCCGGACGTCGGCCTTCTCTCCGCGCGCAGCGACCGGGCCGGTCAGCGGCTGCGGGGCGGCAACCTCCGCGAACAGCTTGAGCACGTCATCTCGGAAGGTGTCGTACGCCCCCTTGAATTCCGCCAGTGTCTTCTGCACCGGGCCAAATTCCGGCCACTGATCCGGCGCGAGCCCGCCGGTGCCGAAGTCGCCGGTGATGCCCGCCTCCTGGAGGATGGCGTTCAACTCGGGATTCAGCTCATACCCGTGGCGGAAATCGGGAATCCGGTTCAGCACCTCGACGATCTGCGCCGGGAACTCGCCGGTGATCGACTCGCGGTAGTCCGCGATCCGGAAACCGTCCGATTCGGCCATGCGCCGGACGTTCTCCTGATGGTTCGGGAACTCCGTATGGACCATGTTGGCGGTCGCAAGCGCCCAGTACGTGTCTTCGGGTTTGCGTTTGGACGCGGGCAGGTAGCAGATCCGGCCGAGGATCAGCGTGGCGTCATCCCGGGCCAACTCATGCCTCCGGCAAAGGTAGGCCACCCACTTCTCCCAGTTCTTCGGGGAGAAGAACAGCGTCCAGACCCGCCGGGCGACCAGCGTCCCTGACCTGCCGATCGCATCCTCCCACGTCTTCAACTCTTCGTCCGACGCGACACCGGCAAGCGCGGCGGAGACGTTCCCGTCGATCTTTCGCTGTGCGGCATAGCGCGTCGCCGCGACAACCTTGGCCTCGTAGCCGGGGACCCGGTCCACCGCGGCTTTTGAGCCGTTGGATGCGGCGAGTTGCTCGACCCGGGCCAGCGCCGCGGATTCCCCAAGGGTGCTCCGGAGTTGTCCGAACAACGCTTCCAGCGTGACTTCCCGAAGGTGGCTTTCGAACCGCCCGCCCATGTTCGTCATGTAGAGCTGGGTCGGCAGGATACCCTTCCGAACTGCGCCGGCCATCCCGGCCAGTTCCTCGAGGATCATCGTCACTTCTTGGGCCGCGGCATAGACGAGCGTGATGTTCGATCCCAGCCCGAAGCGGTTGATCGTCCTGGCGATCTCCCGGGCCGCGGGAGGGGAGGCCGCCACCTTGATCACCATGTTGGGCCGGGCGCGCTCCCGGACCGTCGGGTACCCGGCCAAGAGGTAGCCGTCATAGACGCGGAGGTTCTCGGCGACGGCGTCCGCGGCGGCGAACGCGTCGTCGACGCTTTCCCGGACCCGGTGGGCGATGTTGGGATTCAATTGAAAGGAGACGACGCCGCCCCCGGATTCCTGCGCCAGATTGAAGAAGATCGGCCGGTAGACGTGGAGGTTGTCCCAGAGTGCCCCCAGTGTGGCGTAGAGGGCGATCGCATCCGACGATTGCTGAGGATTTCGGGACCAAGCCGCGAACATCGGGTGCATCCTGACATCGACCTGGAACGCTCCACGGAGGCCAGGATCGTCTTGATACGCCAGCGCCGCGAGCACGGGGTTCGTGGAGACCTGCTCGAATCCGAGGTGGCGCAGCCATCGCAGGCCGAGCGCGTAGTCGTTCCCGAACCGGCAGATGCCGTCCCGGACCAAGCGCGTGTAGATGTTCTGGGTGATCTCGCGGAACGCTTCGTCCAGGAAAGTGAGGAGAACCGGCTTCCTGAAATCGAGCATCTTTTCGATGCGCACGGCCGACTGGGCCACCATGGCGGCGCCCTTCTGCACGAGCTTCAAGCGGCCAAGGAAGTGGCGCACGACGGCGGCGGCCACGGTCGCCGGACCCTCGGCGGCCTCCTGCACCTCCCACTCGGCCAGGGCGTGGCGAATGCTCTCGACCGCACGCCGTTTCTCATCCTCCGGAAGCCAGCGGCTCTCCAGCCCGGTGAAGTTGAGCGCGATCTCCAGGAGGGTCTCGTAGGCGAACCGGCGCGTCCGGACCAGCTCTTCGGCCGCGGGTCCATGCTCCACGGGGCCGGGCGTCCATGCCACGCGCAGGCCGAGCTCGCGGATCACCCCACCGACCACGGAGGGCAGCGACCCGCCTATCTCGGGGAACAGAAGGTGGTCGGCGGCCAGCCCGGCGTGGCCCCAGCGCGCGAGCTGCACGATATGGGCGACGTGATCTTCGGGAATGGGCCGCTTTCCCGGATCGGAAAGACGCTCCGGCCGAGCGGCCGCGACGATCGCCTGAATCTGCTCTTCTGTCAACCTCGGCATGCGGCCACCTCCAGATGCAGTGTAGCGCAGCGGAGGTCTACCGCGCATCGGAGTTCTTCTGCGAGAACGGAGAACGCCAATCGCCGGGAGGCGGGTGGGTTCCGAGCGGCGAACTGCGGCGCGGATCAGCGCGCGTCGAGCGTGATTGTCGTCGCGGTCAGATTGCCGTCCTGGCCCTGCGTCCCGCGCACGAGCACGGTCATGCCGGGCCGGAGGTCGCTCGGTTTCGCCAGCGTGAGACGAACAACCGTCGCATCCTTCGGGACGGCGATGATGACGCTGCCGTCGCCCAACTTCAGGTAGAGGGTCCGTCCCTCGACGCGCCGGACGTTCTGGAAGACCGTGGCGTTGGTCATGATGTTCCCGGTCTCCATAACGAATTGGGTCTGCCGGGCACGGTCTTTGAACTCCGGCGGGAAGATGTTGATCGAGATGGCGGTCAGTGATCCGTCGGCCTCGCGGCGCGCAGTGACGCCCACGAAATCGTTCGGCTTGATGTTCTCCAAACCGACGGCTTTCCGCTGAATGATCGTCGTGTCGGAGGTGATCAGCACGCGCACCGGCGTCCCGGCCCGCGTGGTGATCGTCACCGCGCCGCTCTCGACAGAGGTGATCGTTCCCTCGGTCGGTCCGGGCGTCGCCGGGGCGCCCCATCCCACGCGAGGCAAGAGAAGCCCAGCACCGACAACCAGGAGCAGCGACACGACCCACGATCTATCCCTCATGGTCCTCACCCCCGTTACAAGGGACCCTACCATGGGGAATATCACGACTGTGTCACACGGCACCTGTCCGCGACCCCAAGGCGATCTCATTCTGCGGATGGCCTCTTACACAGTCGTGAAGGTGCGGGGGGAAAGTGATCGTGGGAGGTGGCCTGTCTATGCGTCACAAGGTGTTGAGTTCGTTGATTGTCGCGCTCTTGTTCAGCTTCGGCCTGGCCGCCGGCGTAGCGTACGCTCCATACCACACAACTCCGACTCCGCCTCCATCCACTCCATCATCCCCCTCGGGGTTGAGCGCTGCCCAGGCTCAGGCGAAGGTGGCCGCCGCCCATGGCGGGTTCGCCGCCGAGGGCGGCACGGTGAGCTACGTGCACGAGCACATCGGACACACCCTTGCCTGCATCGAGGGAGCCACGGGGAAAAACGTGAACGCCGCTTGGGAGAACCCGTGCCAGGGGATGGGAAATGGTGTGCTGCCCGACCTCGAGCGCGCGAATGCGAGCGCGTCGCTGATCGAGAAGGCGAAGACGGCTGACGCCGCCGCGGTGTCCGCGATGAAGAACAATGGCCTGGCGCAGACCAAGGCGTCGGCGAAACAGGTCTCAACGCTGATGAAGGAGATCGCCGAAGCGAAGTAGCCGACCGCCCGTGAGGTAGGTCCTATGTAGTTCCCACGGGCAATCGTGCCCATGCGCTGAGTACAGAGTGCCCGAGATGCGGACCTGCATCCCGGGCACACGTGCGTGATACCGGTCGGCCGTGCCGGTCCGTTACGCCCCGGACGTCACTTCCCGATCCCCTTCTGGGTCACGGCTTGCTGCGCCCACTCCGCCGACTGCGTCTTGTGGCACTTGTAGGTGCAGGAGTTGGCCTGCCGCGGGCCGAGGCGCAGTGTGTCGGCCGGCGGCAGGGTCCAGAAGGTGTGGGTGGAGATCGTCCCGTCCGCGATCACCCGCGGATTGTGGCAGTCCGCACACGTGGCCTGCCACTTCTGGTGCCCGGCATGGGCCACGAAGCGATTCGCCTGGGTCTGATGGCAGGAGACGCAGAGCGTGGCCTTGGGTTTTTTCAACTGCGTGCGGGCGGCAGTCTCTGTGCCGACGTGCGGGTCATGGCAGGTGACACAGCCCATCTTCGCGTTGAGGTAGTGCTTGCTCTTCGAGTAGTCGATGAACTGTTGCCGGTGCCGGTTACTCGTGCGCTGATCCGGGAAGACCGAGCCGGCGTCTGTCATCGGGATCGGCGTGAACCCGGCGAGTAGGGTCTGCGGCTGAGTGAGGCGGTAGGTCGTCGGGAAGCCGAACTTCGTGGCGTTATCCGTTCCCCTGATATGGCACGAACCGCAGGCTTCGGCGGTGCGGTCGATGATGATATTCGCCTTTGCCGGCGCCGCCGCGTGCGCGGATCCTGGACCGTGGCACGACTCGCAGCCGATATTCAGTTCAGCCCATTGACGGGTCTGGGGGCTATAGCCGGTCGTATGACAGCCTATGCACGCTGTTCTCCAGTCGAGAAACCCGTCCGTCCGGATGACGAAACGCTGCGGGACCGCGTCCCACTCGTTCGGGGTCGTCAACAGTTCCGTTCCGCGGCGGATCACATACCGCTCTTCCTTGTACCATCCGCCGATCACATAAGCGAAGTCGAACTCGCTCAGGTTCGGCGCGTTCAGCGCCTTGAGGTCCGCCTTGATTTGATCCGGTGTGGCAGGGCGCACCATCTTGCTGTGGAGAGTACGCTTCCACCACGCGCCGATGTCTGCATGGCAGGTCGCGCACTTCCCACTGCCGACATAAGTGCGGCCGACCTGCGCCTCCGCCGCGGGCGGGTTGTGCGGCGCGAGGACCAGGACAAGAGCGGCGATGCCGAATCCGAGTAGGATGGCAACGAGCGCAACGCGCATGGCCGGACCTCCCAGAGGGAGATAGAACATTCCCTGCTCAGGGTACGGGGAGAACGCACAGCGCGTACATGATGCACGCGCACTATTCCGGCCTCAGATTGCATCAGGACGAAGGGATGAGAGAACCTCAGGTGTGCATCGGATATCGATATCGACTTCCGCTATCGATGTCGGGCATCGCTGGGTTGGCGGCGCCGAGAATCTCCCACATTCCGGTAGTCTGGCATAAGAATCCTCAGGTCTTGGTCCGTCGGCCCTCAGGCAAGATCGCCGGGCCCCTGCCTTCCAAGACCTCCTGGACCAACTCCCGGATCTTGCGCCGCGCCTCCACGAGGGCGCGGCGCCCCTCCTTCGTAGTGGCATAGTACTTGCGCACTTTGCCACCGACGACACGTTCCTCTCGGATGAGTACCCGTCATCCTCCAAGGCATGCAGGACCGGGTAGAGCGTCCCCGCGCTGACGTCGTATCCATGGCGGCGAAGCTCCTCGATGAGCGCGAGCCCATACACCGGCGCCCGTGACGGCATGGTGGAGGATGTGAATCTTGATGAAGCCCAGGAAGAAGTCGCGGATCACATACGGGAGCCCGGAGACCCGCCCACACGCGCCGCCGTGGGCGGGCGTCCAGGACTTCATCATCGAGCGTGCCGGGCCCTACTCGAACAGATCGAAGAACGGCGGGAAGGTAAGCAGCAGCCCCAGGGCCACGAGGATCAACGTCCACAGGTAGACGGGGCCGAACGCGACTTCCTTTCCCCTCCAGCTGCTTCCAATCAGTATCCAGGCGATGAGCCAGATGATGACTGCCCCGAGGCTCTTCCCTGAAAGCGGGCCAACAGGGCCGTACCAGTTCAGCGCGCCGGCGATGCCCGCGGACGCGGCGGCGGCCGTCGTCAGCAGTCCCATCATGAACGCCCCGATCCCCGCCGCGAGGAAGCTTGCGGCGACCGGACCGTTGGGTTTCGTCTTCGTCATCTGTGCCATTCCGCAGCCTCCTTATCGGATCGGTGACACCTTGTTGATGAATGCGCCGAAGACGCCGGCGACGCCAGCGGTGATGAACGCAATGGTGAAGAGCACCAACGCCGCTTTGCGGATATCCTGCCGGTTGGCGAGCTCCTCGCGGTAGTAGCTTACTGAGAACGCCACGGCCGTGGCGAGGATCGGAGCGATGAATGCCACGTGCTCCTTCCACTCCATGCCGAAGCGGTGCCATTCCGCCCGATTCGGAGCAGCGAGGAGGTAGGAGCGGGGACTATCCGGGCCGGGTGCACGGTACCAGGGATAGACGATCCAGGTCCCCGTGGTCACCGTGAACCACGCCACAAGGGCCATGACCCAGGAGCCGGCCAGCAGCCGCCGCAGCCGCTCGCGGATCCCGACAACGGTCACCCACTCCGGCCGAAGACTGTAGAAGCCCGCGAACCCTCCGGCGAAGGCGAGAAGGAATAACGTACCTAGTACGAGGCCGTGCACAACCGTCCAGAGCTCCCGGGCTCCGAGTTCCATCCGCGCACCTCCAGGTAAGTTTGCTCAGTTCCTCGTGTGTGCAAGTTATGTGTGCAACGTGCGCTCTCCTGCCCTCTCCGGGCCGCGCGGGTCGGGCCGGTCGCGCAGCGTCTATCAGCTGCACACCTGAGGCATGAACGAGCAGCGACCTTTCATGGCCACGCATGTCGAGTTGGAGACCCTGGGCACCACCGGTGAGCGAAGGTGGTCCACTCACCTGGCGGGTAGTGCCCTGCTGCGGCGCTTCACCCTCGTCAGCCTGATCTCGACGTTTGTCGTGGGGTCGCTCTTCGCCTGGATCGCCAGCCAGGTAGCGGAGGACTACGCGCTCCGGAGCCGCGCGGAAGCCATCGCAGTTCAGGTCTCCGAGTTCGTCGCTCCCCGCCTGGTCCCCGGAGACTTCAACTCCCGGATTGCCTCAAGGCGTGTGCAGTTCGAGTTCACGACGCGCGATCTTCTTGGGAAGGCCGGAATCATCCGCGTGAGGGTCTGGAACGCGAGAGGGGATCTACTCTACAGCAAAGGAGAGACGCTCGATCCGCGGCTGAAGGCGCCTCCCCGGGAGGTCGAACTCGCGTTGCTCGGAGAGATCCGCTCGCGGTACATCGGCGGCGAGGGCGGAGCGAGTCGCCGCATGGAGGTTTCGGTTCCGATCAGACTCACGCCGACGGGCCCGCTCGTCGGCGCGTATCAGGTCGTCGCCGACGTGACCGATCTCAACAAGGCGATCGGGCGGCTCAAGTTGACGGTGTGGGAGAGCATCATCCTCGGCATCCTGGTCCTCTATCTTGTGCTTTTCACCATCGTCAAACGGGCGTCGGAGGATCTGGGCAGGCAGCAGGAGCAATTGCGGCGCGCCTTCGTCGGGACGATCGAGTCGCTGGCGCGGGCGGTTGACGCCCGCGACATGGCGACGGCCAACCATTCGGTGCGCGTGGCCCAGTATGCCGAGGCCATCGCCCGGCAGATGCGCCTGGACGACGATCTCGTGCAGCAGGTCAAGGCCGCTGCGTTTCTGCATGACGTCGGGAAGATCGGAATCCGCGACGACATCCTGAGCAAGGAGGAGGGGCTCACCGAAGAGCAGTGGGAGATCGTACGCCGCCATCCGATGATCGGCTATGAGATCCTGCAGCCGGTGCCCGTCCCCGAAGCGATCCGGCTCGCCATCCTGCACAGCCACGAAGCCTGGGACGGCAGCGGCTACCCGCAGAGATTGGCGGGGGAGCAGATCCCTCTCGGCGCGCGGGTGGTCGCCGTGGCCGATGCGTATGAAGTTCTCACCACAGGGCGTCCCTATCAGGCGGCCCGCAGCCATCCGGACGCCCTCATCGAGATTGCACGCCTCGCCGGCGCGCAGTTCGACCCGCGCGTCGTCGCCGCGTTGCGCCAGGCCCTTCAGACGATGCGGGCTGAGGCGCCTCGCCAGGTGATGACACCGGCAACGTCGCGGACCTTCCCGAGCCCTGGGTCTTGACCCGCCGGATCTACGACCAGCGCTGACGTAGTCGGCTCGGCGGGGCGGGTCTTACGTGCGCAGCGTTCCGGCGAGGTCGTCGATCGACCGGACGTGATGACGCCGCAGGTAGTCCTGAAGTCCCGCGCAGATGTCCTCGACGACCGTTGGCCGATCGATCACAGCGCTTGCCACGGCGACAGCCCGCGCGCCCGCAATGATGAACTCGAGTGCATCGGTGGCGCTGCCGATTCCCCCGGCCCCGATGATCGGCAGGCTGACCGCGTGGGCGACCTCCCAGACCATGCGCACAGCGACCGGGCGGATGGCCGGTCCGGAGAGGCCGCCCGTCACCGCGCCGAGGCGCGGCCGCCGCGTCTCGACGTCGATGCTCATTCCGGTGAGGGTGTTGATCAGCGTGAACGCATCCGCGCCGCCCTGGTGCGCGGCACGAGCGATGGCGACGATGTCGGTGACGTTTGGAGAGAGCTTCGCCAGGATCGGTTTTGAACTGAGCGCGCGGACATGCGCGACGAGGGCGTGCGTGAGGGCCGGGTCCGTCCCGAAGATGAGGCCGTCGTCCACGTTGGGGCAGGAGAGGTTGAGCTCGACGCCGGCGACATCGTCCTCCCCTCCGATCAGCTCAACCAGGGTCCCGAACTCCTCGATGCCGTGCCCCGCGATGCTGACGATGATGGGGATGCCGAGCGTCCGGAGGAACGGCAGGTCGCGTGTGAGGAAGGCCGCGGCGCCGTCGTTGGGGAGACCCAGAGAGTTGAGCCAGCCGGCCTCGGTCTGCGCCATGTGCGGAGTCGGATTCCCTTCGCGCGGCTCGACCGTCACGGTCTTCGTGATGAAGCCGCCGAACGCGCGCAGGTTCACGATGCTCTGGGCCTCGCGGCCGAAGCCCAGCGGACCCGGAGCGGACAGCACAGGGTTGCGGAACCGGATGCCGGCGACCTCGACGGCCAGCGATGGGGCGACTGCGGTGGGCTGCTCCATGTCCGTCCTTCCCGGCCTCCCGGGCCGGCTTAAAGGAGCGAGTTCGCCGCCACTCTATCAATCCCCCATGATGTGTGTCAAATGAGCAGCGGCCCCCACGGCACACAATGTCCCGGGGTTGATGGCCTCAAGGAACCGCAATGGGGCATTCTCGGATGATTGATGGATTTCGGCCGTTTGGAGGATAGTCTCCGTCCGCGCCGTCGTGCGAGTGTAGTGGCCAGATGAGCTATCTTCGTACATTTGTGCTGCTCAAGAACGAGAACAACGGGGCAGGCGGGGGCACGATTGCCGGCATCGGCGCGGTCATGCCGTCGGGCACGGTCGTCCTCGAGTGGGCGAACGGTGCAGGCGGCGTTGCGGTATTTCAGAGCGTGGACGCCCTGCTGGCAACCCAGAATGGCCACGGCCGATCAGCGATCCGCTGGGGCATCTGGGACGATGACGAGTAGGGCCTGATAGACCGTTCTCGCCTCGGATCGCCGGCCCCGGATGCAGCGAGCGTGACGCGCCGAGGAGCCCGCGGACGGATGCGGAATTGGCATCCACGATGCGCCCCGAGGACGTCCGCGCGATCCTCGACCGCACCGGCGCGGTGCGGCGGGGACACTTCCTGCTCACCTCCGGCCTGCACACCGATCTCTTTCTTCTCTGCGCGCAGGTCATGCAGTATCCTCACGAGCTGACGCCGATCGCGTCCGCACTGGCGGCACGCTACGAGGTCGAGGCGGTCGAAGTCGTCGTGGGACCCGCGGTGGGCGGCATCATCCTCGCCTACGAAGTCGCCCGCCAGCTCAACGCCCGCGGGATCTTCACCGAAAAGACCCGGGCCGGACAGATGGTACTGCGCCGCGGCTTCGCGGTGCGGCCCGCGGAACGCGCCCTCGTGGTCGAGGACGCGCTCACCACGGGAGGATCGACACTCGCTGTGATCGATGCGCTCCGTGCGGCCGGCGCTGAGATCGTCGGAGCGGCGGTCCTGGTCGACCGGTCGGGTGGGACGGTCGACGTCGGCGTTCCCCTGCACGCGCTCGTGACGATGCGGATCGATGCCTGGCCGCCATCCGAGTGCCCGCTGTGCCGGGCCGGGGTCCCGCTCGCCGTCCCGAAGGACCCCGCCTGAGACGCCCGCCGTCGTGCCGATCGCTCAGCGGAGCCCGAAGAGAGGAACGAGCACGCGCAGCCCTAGCCAGATGAGCACCGCCCCCGCGACATCGAGGCGCAGGCCCGCAGCCATCATCTCCCGCAGAGGGATCAGTCCCGTTCCGTAGACGATCGCATTCGGCGGGGTCGAGACCGGCAACATGAAGCCGAAGCTCGCCCCCAGCGTGGCCCCGAGCACCGCAGGGATGGGATTCATGCCCCCGCCCACCGCGACGGCGATGATCGTCGGAACGAGCATGCTGGCCGACGCCGTGTTCGACGACGTCTCGGACAGAACGATGCCGAGCGCGATCGCCACGGCGGTCAACCCCCAGACGCTTTCCGCCCCGGAGATGCGGACGATCGCGACCCCCATCGTCTCGGCGAGTTTGGTCTCGAACATGAGCTTGCCCAGCGACAATCCGCCGCCGAAGAGCAGGATCGTCCCCCAATCGATCCCGACGGCCTGCCGCCAGCTCAGCGTGAAGCGACCGCGACGGAGATCCGTCGGTAGGAGGAACAGCGCCACCGCGGCGAGGAGCGCGATCACCGCCTCGGGCAATCGTCGTTCGAAGAACCGCGGCAGCGCGGCGTCGGGGGAGCTCAGGATCGTCGCCAGACCCGGGAGCATCCACAGGATGACCGCCGCGACGAAGACGATGAGGACGTTGCGCTGTCCCGGCGTCCAGGGCCCGAGCCGCGTATGCTCGGCGGCGAGATACGCGCGGGCGTCCTTGCCGACGGTGCCGCGCACGCCGTAGCGCTGGCGGAGGATCGTCCAGCACAGCAGCAGCATGACCAGCGCGAGCGGGAAGGCCACGAGCATCCAGTGGAAGAAGGTGAGCCGGCGCCCGGCGAGCTCCCGCAGCATCGAGATGGCGATGAGGTTCGGCGGCGATCCGACCGGCGTGCCGATGCCTCCCGTGCTCGCACCCCACGTGAGCATGAGCAACAGCGCCGTGGCGAATCCTCCGCCGGCCTGGCTGCTGTTGGCCAGCCCCGTAGTGCGCAGGATTCCGACGCCGATCGGCAGCATGATCGCCGTCGTCGCCGTGTTGCTCACCCACAGGGACATCGCCCAGGTGATCGTACCCACAGTGAACAGCATCCGGCCGTGAGTGCGGGTGGCCCACGGGAGGCGAAGGATGGCGAAGGCGACGCGGCGATCGAGGCCCGTCTCCTGAAACGCGGCGGCGAGGATAAACGAGCCGATGAACAGGAAGATGATGGGATCGGCGTACGTGGCGAGCACAGCCTGCGCGGATCCGATGCCGAGCAGCACAGAGAGGGTTGAGGCGAGCAGCGCCGTGGCGGCAACGGGAACGGCCTCCGTCACCCAGTAGACGACGGCCCAGGCGAACACGGCCGCCAGCCGGTGCGCCGCGGGAGCAAGCCCGTCCAGCGGCAAGGCCAGGACGGCCCCGAAGGCCAAGGGCCCGAGGATGAGTCCGATCCGCTGCTTGCGCGTCCCCGATGCCGCCTCGAGCTCTTCCATGGCATGATACCTCTTCCGCGACTCCCGGCAGATGTCCGCCGTCCTCCCCGCGTTCCAGGAGACCCGCAGCGCGGGACGGAACAGACTCGTCGAGGCGGCACGACAGATCAGAGACGGGGGGAAGTGCGATGGCGGACAGGGTCCGGCTCGTCGAGTACTACTATATCCAGGTTCCTGACAAGGCCGGTGAGGGGATCAAGGCCCTCCGGCATCTCCAGCAGGCCGGGGTCAACCTGCTGGCATTCCATGCGTTTCCGGCGGGGAGACGCGCGCAGCTCGACCTCGTCCCATCCGCGCCGTCGTCGCTCAAGTCCGCGGCGCGGGCGGCGAAGTGGAAGCTCGTCGGCCCGAAGAAGGCGTTCCTCATCACAGGTGATGACCGCACGGGCGCGCTCGTCGATCCCTATCAGCGGCTGGCGGACGCGAAAGTCAACGTCACCGCGGCCAGCGCGGTCAGCGCCGGTACGAACTACGCGGCCGTGCTCTGGGTGGGCGGCCGGGACGTGAAGAAGGCTGCCAAAGTGCTCGGCGCGGCCTGACGCTTCCCCGCCTGCTGGTCTCGGACACGCGCGACGGCGGGACCGCCCTGGGCGGTCCCGCCGTCGATTACCTGTTCTTGGTCCGTCGTTGGACGGCTACGGCTCCTTCGGCCAGGGGCCGACGACTCCGGGAGCGGCCCACTCCATGGTGTTCAGCTCCAGCACGGACATCGTCTTTCCGGCCGGAACGACCAGCCGTCCCTTCCGGTCGCGGATCGGTCCCGCGAACGGATCGAAGGCGACCGGCTTCCGCGTCATCTGACCAAGCCGCCGGTTGAAGAGATCGTAGACTGAGATCTGCCCGAACTCCTTCGTGCGCACCTGCGCGGCCTGGAGTTTCGTGGTATAGATCGGATTGATAGGCGTCCCGAACTGTCCGCCGACCTCGACGGCCTTCTCCGCGAGCAGCCACCAGTAATCCACGTTCTGCAGGTTGTTGGCGGTGTACTTGCCGGAGAGGATCTTCGACAGGACGTCGTTGTAGATCGTCTCCCAATGCACCAGTTGCCCCGAGACGACGGTCTGCGGCGCGAACCGCTGCATGGGTGAGTAGTGCCCGAAGGCAGGCAGGCCCTTCTTTCCCGCGACCTGAACGACCGTCGGGGAGTCCTCGGTGAACGCAAAGACGTCGGCTCCCTCGGCGATCAGCGCTTCGGTGGCCTCCTTCGCCTTGGCCGGGTCGAACCACGAGAACAACCACCGGACATTGACGGTCGCCTTGGGATTCACCGCGCGGACCCCCAGCGCAAACGCGCCGAGATGCCGCTTGACCTCCGGGATGGGGAAGGCTCCGACGTAGGCAATCTTGCCGGACTTCGTCAACGCGCCCGCGAGCAATCCGTTCAGGTAATAGACTTGATAGAAGTCGGCCATGTAGGTGAGCATGTTCGGGTTGCGCTTGAAGCCGCTGGCATGCCCGAAGATGATGTTCGGGTAGCGCTTGGCCACCGCCAGCGTCCCGTCCATGAACCCGAAGCTGGTCGTGAACACGACCTTCACGCCCTGCTGGATCAGTTTCTCGATGAACGGCTCGGCCTGCGCCTCCGGCACCGACTCGACGTAGAGGGTCTCGATCGGGAGGTTCTTCTCCACGATCTTGCGCGCTTGGTCGTGAGCGTTCGTCCACCCGTAGTCACCGATCGGGCCGACGTAGATGAACCCGACCTTCAGCTTCGCCTGCGCGAGCCCCGCGGTCGCGAAGGTGAAGATCAACACGACGACGATCAAGGCCTTCAACCAGCGCATGGTCACCTTCCCTCCTCCCCGGACTCCGAACAGGACCTGCTTTCCCGCATGAGCACACATCCTCCTGTCAATGCTCCCCGCGAATATAGGGGAGCCCCAACGCCTCGGGAGCGCCCTGCACCCCCATACCGCGCCGCCGCGTCGCCAGCGCCAGCACCAGAATGGTGAAGGCGAACGGCATCATCTGCAGCGGCTCGGGCGCCACCCATGTCTGCAGCCGGAACGACAGGTGGAAGAGCGCCCCGAAGAAGAACGCGCCGGCCCAAGCCCGCAGCGGATCCCAGGAAGCGAAGATGGCGATCGCGATGGCGATCCACCCCAACCCGACCGTCATCCCCTCGGTCCAGGACGGGCGGTAGGCGACCGAGAGCAAGCCGCCCCCGACGCCGGCCAGCGCACCGCCGAAGACGACGGCCAGGTAGCGGACCAGGAAGACGTTGACGCCCATCGTGTCGACGGCCGCCGGCGCCTCACCGGCGGACCGAATGATGATCCCCCACCGCGTGTGATAGAGGACGAACCACAGCAGGACGGCGAGCGCGACGCCCCCGTAGGTCAACAGCGAGATCTCGGGCAGCGTCGTCAGCAGCGGAAGACCTTCCCACCGCCGGCCGAGGAGCGCGGACAGTCCCAGGCCGAACATCGTGAGCGCCAGCCCTGAGACATACTGGTTCGCGCGCAGCGAGATCACCAGGAAGGCGTGGAGAAGGGCGGCGAGTCCCCCGGCGCCGGCGGCGATGAGCAGGCCGAGGTAGGGATGCCCGGTGCTCTGCGCGAGGGCGAACGCGGCGAAGGCACCGAGGATCATCATGCCTTCGACGCCGAGGTTGACGACGCCGGAGCGTTCCGCGTAGACCTCGCCCAACGCGGCCCACACGAGCGGCGTCCCCAGGGCGAGTCCGCGGATGATCGTGTTGATGATCCACTCTTCCATCAGGAGTCGCTCCCCGACGCCCCGGTCGCTTCCCGGCCTGTCCCCGCCTCCGGGGCGGGCCCGCGGACGGTCCGTTCCGGCAGCCAGCGCACCCGCCAGTACAGCAGCCGTTCGCTGCCGATGAGGCAGAAGAGGATGAGACCGTTGAAGACATCGGTGACGCGGGCCGGCATCTGCAGCGCGACACGCATGACGTCCCCACTGGCGAAGATGATGCCGAGGAACAGCGAGGTTACCAACACGGCCAGCGGGCTGCCTCTCGCCAGCCAGGCGACGATGATCGCGGCGTAGCCGAATCCGAGCGAGATCTGGTTGGGATCGAGCAGACGCCGGTGGATTCCGGCCGCCTCGCCCACGCCGGCCAGGCCGGCCGTGCCGCCGGCGATGAACATCACGACGAGCAACGTCCGTACGGGATCGATCCCCGCGTACCGCGCGGCCTCCGGATTTTCTCCCTGCACCCGGATCTCGAATCCCGCGCGGGTGCGCTTGAGGAGGAAGGCGGTCCCGATGGCCAGGGCGACGCCGAGCAGCAGCGTGATCCAGTGGATCCGCGTGCCCGGGATCAATGGGATCTGAGCGGCCCGGGGGAAGGCGTCCGTGAAGGCGAAGCCCCGCATCTCGTTTCCTTTCCACGGGCCGTGGACGAGCCCTGAGACGAGGTAGAGGGCGATGTAGTTCATCATGAGGGTCGAGATGACTTCGTTCACGGAGAACCGCAGCTTGAGCACGGCCGGGATGAGGCCCCAGGCTGCGCCGCCAAGGAATCCCGCGGCGAACATCGCCGGCAGCTTCAGTGGATCCGGAACCGGTGAGTAGAGGGCGACCCACGTCGCCGCCGTCGCCCCCAGCAAGATCTGACCCTCCGCGCCGATGTTCCAGAACAGCGCGCGGAACGCCAGGACCAGCCCGACCCCGGCCAGGAGCAGGGGAATCATGTTCCGCACGATCTCCGGGAGGGCGCGCGGGTTGAGGGTGCCGCGGATGATGACTCCGTAGGCGTGCAGCGGCGAGACCCCGTAGCTCCAGAAGATCACACCGGCGAGTCCGAGGGCGACGAGGATGGCGAGGATGGAGACGGCAAGCGTCCAGCTCCAGGGCGGCACGTTCCGGCGCTCGACCTCGAGGGGGCCGATCCTCACGGGCGTTGCCCCGTCATCATCAAGCCAAGCCACTCCCGTGTCGCGGTGGCGGCGGGGACGATTCCCACGATCCGCCCCTCGTAGATGACGGCGATGCGATCGGACAGAGCCAGGATCTCATCGAGATCCTCGGAGACGAGGAGGATGCCGGCGCTCCGTTCGCGGCGGTTGAGCAGCAGGGAATGGATCTGTTCGGTCGCACTCACGTCCAGCCCCGAAGTCGGATGCGCCGCGACGATGAGCCAGGGGTCTCCCGAGAACTCCCGCGCCAGGATGAGCCGCTGGACGTTCCCTCCGGAGAGCGCGCGGGCCGGCAGGCGCGGATCGGGCGTGGCGATGCTGTACTCCGTGATCATCCGCCGCACGAATTTCATGATCGCCTCAGGATCGAGGAGCATGCCCCGGGAGAACGGTGGATACCGGTAGCGGCGGAGGATCAGATTCTCGGCCACGGACATCGACCCGACGATCCCGGTGCGCATCCGCTCCTCGGGGATGTGTGCCGCACCCGCCTCGAGGACCGTCCGGGCGTTCGCGTTGGTGACGTCGCGGTCCAGGACCCGCACCGTTCCGCTCGCGGCTTGCCGCAGGCCCGTGACGACCTCGACCAGCTCCGTCTGTCCGTTTCCGGCTACGCCGGCCACGCCGACGATCTCGCCCCGATTGACGGTGAGCGAGACGCCGCGCAGTGCGTCGAGGCCGCGCTGGCTGAGTGCCCAGAGGTTGTCGAGGCGCAGCGCTTCGCCGCCGCGAGTCCCCGGGGACCGCTGCAGGTGGAACTCCACGTCGCGTCCCACCATCATCCGCGCCAGCATGCGGGTATCAGCGGCCGAGGCAAGGAGCGTGTCTACGACCCGGCCCTTGCGGAGCACCGTGATCCGGTCGGCGACGGCGTTCACCTCGTCGAGCTTGTGGGTGATGAAGATCACCGCGTGTCCTTCAGCCTTCATCCGGCGGAGCACGGCGAAGAGGCTCTGCGCTTCCTGCGGGGTGAGCACGCTGGTCGGCTCGTCGAGGATGAGGATCGTGGCGCCCCGGAGCAGCGCTTTGAGGATCTCCACCCGCTGCTGCTCGCTGATCGAGAGGCTCCAGACCGGGGCGCGTGGATTGACCGCGAGCCCGTAGCGGGTGCCGAGCTCGGTCAGGCGCCGTTCCACCTGCACCGCGGGGAACAGCGCCCTGGTGCCCGCGAGGCCGAGGCAGACGTTCTCCGCGACGGTGTGACGCCGGACCAGGAGAAAGTGCTGCGGCACCATGCCCAGTCCGAGGGTCAGGGCATCGTGGGGGGAGCGCACGCGCACGGGCCGTCCACGCAGGACGATGCGCCCTCTGTCCGGTTGGTGGATGCCGTAGAGCACTTTCACCAGCGTGGTCTTGCCCGCCCCGTTTTCACCGAGGAGGGCGTGCACCTCGCCGGCACGAACCTCCAGGGTCACCCGATCATTGGCCAGCACGCCCGGGAACTGCTTCGTGATCTCCTCCATGCGCAGGAGGGGTGGGGGGCGGTCAACAGCGGCTTGCGCGGACGCCATGGGCTGAGGCTAGTGCTTCGACGCGGTGGGGAGAGAATCCGGCGGGTGCCTGATGCCGATCCTGCCCCGGCGCTCTTATGCTGGAAACTGGGCCGATGTCCGTTACCGACAGGCCGTGAGCGGAGGCTGGCCATGAAGCGCCTGGGGCTCGAGCGGGACGTTGTTGACCGCACCGCGTACGACCACGCCGTCCACCGCTTCCGGGAGGCCCGGATCGTCCTGCCGACGTTCAGAGAACTCACCGATCCGCGCCGCGCCCTCGCCGGCCTGCAGCCGGTCCTGGCGGGCGTGGATCCGGACGACGCGCACCCCTCAAATCTGTTCCGTGTGCACTGGTACAACGGCGCCCTACAACGCGCCGCCGTACCGCTGCCGGAGCACCGCGTGCTCCCCCCGGCGCTCACCGGCGTGGACGCGCAGATCGTTGTCGCGCTGGGCGATCGCTTTCCGATGATCCGCGCGCACAAGGTGCTCGCCGCGTATGGCTGCCTGGCTCCGCGGATCGTCACCGGCCAATTCGATCCCACCGCGCACCGGGCCGTGTGGCCCTCCACGGGCAACTACGCAAGGGGTGGGGTGGCGATCTCGCGCATCATGGGCTGCCGCGGGATCGCGGTGCTGCCGGAGGGCATGAGCCGGGAGCGGTTCGCCTGGCTGGAGCGCTGGGTGGCGCAGCCCGATGACATCGTGCGCACGCCTGGAACGGAGAGCAACGTCAAGGAGATCTACGACAAGTGCGCCGAACTGGAGCGCGACCCGCGTCATGTGATCTTCAACCAGTTCTGCGAGTTCGGAAACTACCTCGCCCACTACGCCTGCACCGGCGCCGCGCTGGCGCATCTGTTCGAGTCCCTCAGGGAGACAGATCCGGCCGTCCGCCTGTGGGCGTTCGTTTCGGCGTCAGGCTCCGCGGGGACGCTGGGCGCGGGGGACTACTTGAAGGAGCAGTTCGGGGCGCGCGTGGCCGCGGTCGAAGCCCTCGAGTGCCCGACGATGCTGTACAACGGATTCGGTGAGCATAACATCCAGGGCATCGGGGACAAGCACATCCCCTTCATCCACAATGTCATGAACACCGATATCGTCACGGCGATCTCCGATCGCAGCACCGACCGGCTGAACCTCCTCTTCAACACCGATGTCGGCCGTCAGTATCTCGTCCGCCGAGGCCGGGTGCCTCCCTACGTCGTGGAAGGATTGCATTCGTTCGGACTGTCCAGCATCTGCAACGTCCTCGCCGCGATCAAGATCGCGAAGCACTTCGGGCTGGGGCCGCACGATGTGATCGTCACCGTGGCGACCGACGGAGCGGCGATGTATGACACCGAGCTGGAGAAGACGCGCGCCCGGCACTTCCCGCGCGGGTTCGACGAGGTCGCCGCCGCGGAGGTATTCGCGGAGTGCCTGCGGGGCTTGGCCGCCGACCACCTGCGCGTGCTCGACGACGCGGAGCGGACTCGGATCTTCAACCTCGGTTACTTCACGTGGGTCGAGCAGCAGGGCGTGGCGTTCGAGGAGTTCACGGCACGCCGGGCCCAGCGCTTCTGGCAGGATCTGCACTCCCTGCTGCCGGTGTGGGACCAGATGATCGACGAGTTCAACGCGCGCGCCGGAGCCCACTCGGCGTGACCTTACCGGCGATCGGGCTCCGCTGTGCCGGCTGCGGGGCGCGCCCGCAGCCGGGCGATCCGTACCCGTTTCGCTGCCCGCGCGACGGCGCTGACGATACCGATCACGTGATGAGCACCGTCGTCGAAGGCGCCGCAGGGGAGTTTCCCGCGGAGGACGATCCGTCTCCCTTCGTCCGTTACCGGCGGCTTGCCTATAGTCACAGCCTGGCCCGGGCGCACGGTCTCGCCGACGCCGAGTACGTCGATCTCGTTCGAGGGCTCGATCGTGCGGTCGCGGCCGTCGATGGGCGCGGATTTACCGCGACGCCCTTCGGCCCGCATGCGAGGTTGGGGGAACGGGGGGGAGTCTCCGGCGGGGGCCGTTTGTGGATCAAGGACGAGACAGGGAACGTCTCCGGATCCCACAAAGGCCGGCATCTCATGGGGCTGCTCATCTACCTGGAGGTGGTCGACCGCCTTGGGCTGACCGGCGGCACCGGCCCCCAGCTGGCCATCGCCAGTTGCGGCAACGCGGCGCTGGCCGCGGGCGTCGTGGCGCGGGCAGGGGATCGCCCTCTGCAGGTGTACGTGCCTCCGGCGGCCCCGCCACCCGTGGTGGCCCGGCTCCGTGCTCTCGGGGCGAATATCGTCGTTTGCCCGCGGGAGCCCGGCGTCGCGGGCGATCCGACCTATCACCGGCTCCAGGCCGCGGTACGCGCAGGGGCGATCCCGTTCACCTGCCAGGGGCCGAGCAACGGGCTGACCATCGACGGCGGGAAGACCATCGGGTATGAGATCGTCTCCGCGCTGGCGCGGACGGGGACGGTGCTCGATCGCGTGTTCATCCAGGTCGGCGGCGGGGCTCTGGCCAGCGCGTGTGTGCAGGCCTTCGAAGACGCGGTGCGGCTCGGTGCCCTTCCGCGACTGCCCAGGCTGCACCCCGTGCAGACGGTGCGCGTGCACCCCCTGGCCCGCGCGTACGAGCGTCTGACGCGCCGGATCCGGCTGGATGCCCTCAGGCCGGCGTCAAGCGGGAAGCCCACCGATGACGAGACGCGCGCCGCGGTCATCGCCGAGCATGCTGGCGGTCCAGCGGTCGGCGATGCCCTGGCCTACGCGGCGACGCATCGCCGTGAGTTCATGTGGCCCTGGGAGACAGAGCCGAGGAGCATCGCGTCGGGGATCCTCGATGACGAGACGTACGACTGGCTGGCCGTGCTCCGCGGGATGATCCGCAGCGGCGGGTACCCCGTTCTCGCTTCCGAGGAGTTGTTGCGAGAGGCCAACGAGACGGCTGTGGGGGCCACAGGGATTGCGGTCGACGAGACCGGGTCGGCAGGGCTGGCCGGACTGCTGGCGGTGCAGCGGCGCGGAGGGATCGGCCCCTCCGAGCAGATCGCCGTGCTGTTCACCGGCGCGAAGCGATGAGAACGGGAGGCGAGGCATGCGGAGCTTTCTGGGACGCGACATCCTGTCGTTGAAGGACTTCGAGCGCATGGAGTATGCTCATGTGTTCCAGGTGGCCGACGATCTTGCCCACTTCGCACGGGACCGCCGCAACGGAGACCTGCTGCGGGAGAAGACGCTGGTCACCGCGTTCTACCAGCCCAGCACGCGGACGCGGCTGGCCACGGAGGCGGCGATGCACCGCCTCGGTGGACACGTCGTCGGATTCTCCGACGCGAAGATGACCCGCGCCGGAGACTTCTACCAAGAGTCCATCAAAGACACCGTGCACATGCTCGAGTACTACGGCGACGTCATCGCCATGCGGCACTTCCAGCAGGGCGCCCCGCAGGAGGCGGCGCGCTGGGCGACGGTGCCGGTGATCAACTGCGGCGACGGTTGGGGCGAGCACCCCACCCAGGTGCTCACCGACCTCTACACGATCTGGAGGGAGAGAGGACGCCTCGACGGCCTCACCGTGCTCTGCGTCGGCGACATGCGCATGCGCACGATGCACTCACTCCTCTACGCGGCGTCGCAGTTCGACATCACGGCGCTCATCGTCGCCCCCTCGCAGATGAGCCTGACCGCGGAGTTCAAGGCAGAGCTCAGCGCGCGGAACGTGACCTATCGCGAAGCGCCCTCCGTGGCCGATGTCATTCACGAGGCGGACGTCATCTACATGGAGCCCGTGGTCCAGGCCGACTACACGAAATCGCGTGAGGAGGCGGGGACCGAGCGCGAGGGGACGCCGGCCGCCTACCGGGTCACCCGGCAGCTCTTGCGCGACCAGGGACGGCGGGACGCCATCATCCTGCACTCGCTGCCACGGATGGATGAGCTCCCGACGGACGTGGACGACACGCGCCATGCCCGTTACTGGATCGAGGCATTCAACGGCGTGGTGATGCGCATGGCGCTGCTCGCGCTGGTGCTCGGCGCTCTGGAGTAATCCGGCGCCCCACACTCTCGACGGGAACCATGTGAGGACCATCGTATAGGTGCAGCGTGGGTCTACAGGGCGCCCTCCGCCGCAGCCTCCTCGTCCTTTCCCACAGCCGTTCGCTCGCCCGCGTGGCCCGCCGCCACGGCATGCGCTTCGGGGCCGCGCGCTTCGTGGCCGGCGAAGACCTGGACGCGTGCGTGCGCGTCCTGCGCAGTCTGACCGGGCGCGGCTTCGTGACGAACACGACGCTTCTCGGGGAGAGCGTCGCCGATCCCGACGCCGCGGAGCGGATCGTCGGCATCTACCTGGCGATCCTCGACCGGATCGCCGCCGAGCGGCTCCCCACGAATCCGTCGGTGAAGCTCACACACCTCGGCTTGGACGTCGACCGGACGGCCGGCGGCGCGGAGGATCTCGCCTGCCGCAACGTGGCCCGACTCGCGGCGCACGCCCGGGAGCGGGGGAACTTCATCCGGATCGACATGGAGGACTTCCCGCGCGTGGATCCCACACTGCGGATCTACCGCCGGTTGCGCGGGGAAGGGTTCGAGAACGTCGGGATCGTCGTCCAATCGTACCTCTACCGGTCGGAACAGGACGTGCGCGATCTGCTGCCGCTGCGGCCCAACATCCGCGTCGTCAAGGGGGCCTATCTGGAGCCGCCGGCCGTGGCGTTCCCTCGGAAGGCGGACGTGGATCGCCACTACCTCAGGCTCGTGGAGCTCCTCCTGGGTGGCGAGGGCTATACTGCGGTGGCGACGCACGACGACCGGATCATCGAGCGTGTCATCGCCCTCACCGAAGAGCGGAAGATTTCGCGCGACCGGTTCGAGTTCCAGATGCTCTATGGCGTGCGGCCGCGCCTCCAGGCGGATCTCGTGGCGCGCGGGTACCGGGTGCTGATCGCGACCCCCTACGGACCGGATTGGTACCCGTACCTCATGCGCCGCCTCGCGGAGCGGCCGGCCAACCTCTTGTTCGTCCTCCGCAACCTGCTCCGCGGTTAGCGCGGCACTCTCCCGAGGCAGGCGCGCTACTCTCCGAGGAGGACCACCCACTCTTCAGACGTGAAGGTGGCAGGCGCCCGGCCCTGCAGGACGGTGGGGAGGGTGATGCGGCGGAGCTGTACGTGGTCGAAATGCGCCTGGTGGTGACGACGAAATCCCCGGTGACCTCCCTGTAGAGGAAGGGGGCTCGGAATCCGAGCACGGCTGTGATGACCGTCCACCGCCGCATCGCCGTCCTCCTCCACGTGTTCTCTCGATCATACGAGTGTTCTCTCGATCATACGGCCGGCTGTACGGTCGCCGTCCGTGCCGCGGGCCCGCGCGGCCCCCAACCGCGCCGTGGTGGTAGGGAGAGATGTGCGCGAGGGCTCGGCGCATGCACCTCGAAC